>JBIPMW010000086.1:0-8147 GCA_044376455.1 Crocinitomicaceae bacterium
TTGAGATCGAAAATAGTTTCAATGAAATGCATGTTGTACTTTTAAGCTACAAAAATAAAAATGTTTAGCGACTACCAACATCAAAGCGGTGAAGCCTTAGAAATACGAGATGGTAAACTGGATTATTTCCCTGTGTTTTTAAGTGCGGTAGAAAGCAAGGAGCTTTCTCAACAAATTTTGAATGAGCTCGTATTCCAACAAAATCAAATCAAAATATTTGGAAAACAAATTGCCGTTCCGCGTTTGGAAGCCTACTTTTCTTTAAATGGTGAAAATTACGGCTATTCTGGTCAGCAACTCAAAAACCAGCCCTTTCCAAAGTTCCTCAATAATTTAAGATCAATTGTCGAGGCTAAAACAGGTTATACCTATAATGCCCTACTCATCAATTTGTACCGAGACGGACAAGATTCTAACGGTTGGCATGCCGATAATGAGAAAAGTTTAGGCACCAACCCAAGTATTGCTTCGCTCAGCTTGGGTGCCGAAAGACCTTTTGAATTGAAGCATGCTAATTCTGGACGGAAACTGAAGCTCCAACTAGCCGATGGGAGTTTATTACACATGCACGGCGAACTGCAACACCACTGGAAACACCAGCTACCGAAAGTCCGTAATTTTACGGGGCAGCGCATCAATTTAACTTTTCGCAAGATCGTTGCATCAATTTGAATTGCTTAACTTTGACTATGCAGCACCAAGATTACATGCAACGTTGTTTAGACCTCGCCAGATTAGGCGGCATAGCGGTAGCACCAAACCCAATGGTCGGTTGCGTAATCGTAAAAAATAATCAAATCATTGGCGAGGGTTATCACCAAAAATTCGGGTCTGCACATGCCGAAGTCAATGCACTAAATAATGTTGCGGATCCTTCTGAAATTGAAGGTGCCACGGCTTATGTAAGCTTAGAACCCTGCGCACATTTTGGTAAAACGCCACCTTGTAGCAATTTACTCATAGATAAAAAAATTGCGCATGTATTTGTCGCTGTAAAAGACCCCAACCCAAAGGTGTCAGGCAAGGGCATTGAGAGACTTCAAAAAGCGGGCATCCAAGTAACAATAGGCGTACTTGAAACAGAGGCCCGACAACTGAATAAGCGCTTTTTTAGTTTTCATGAAAAACAACGTCCGTATGTCACACTCAAATGGGCGCAAACCAAAGATGGTTTTTTAGATAAACTGAGAGTGCCAAATGAAAAAGGCATTAACTGGATTACCGGTGAAGAAACCAGAGCCCTTGTACACCACTGGCGCAGTCAAGAAATGAGTATTCTGGTCGGTAAACATACTGCTCTCAACGACAATCCTTCTTTAACGGTGCGCGATGTAGCTGGTCAAAATCCAATTCGCATACTCATCGATAGTCAATTACAAGTTCAAAATAACCTCAGTCTTTTTTCAGAAGCGGCTCCAACGCTTATTTTTAATCGGCTTAAAAACGACAAAAAAGAAGGTGTAGAATGGATCAAAATCAAAGAAACATCCACCAAACTTATTCTGGAAGAACTCTACAAGCGCGGTATTCATTCTGTGATGGTCGAAGGCGGTAGTCGGACACTCCAATATTTCATTATTGACAATGTTTGGGATGAAGCCTATGTATTAGTCGGAGACCTCAAATTTGAACAAGGCGTAAAAGCTCCTGTTCTGAACAAAATTCCGGTGCATGCACACACCTTTGGCACTGATCAAGTATTCTATTTCAAAAGACGCTCATGAAAATTCTATTCTTGTTTTTTGTCTTGATTTTGAGCCTCTCATTAAAGGCCCAAAACACCTATCAATTAGCCGTTCTCAAGTACCACGGTGGCGGTGACTACTATGCCAATCCAACTGCTTTACCGAACCTCATCGCATTTTGCAACACTGAACTTCATACCAAAATTTCAAAAGAAGTACCTTATGTAGAAGTAGGTAGCAAAGACCTCATGCAGTATCCTTTTGTGCACATGACCGGTCACGGGAATGTTGTTTTTTCAAAAGCTGAAGCCCAAAATCTCAGGACCTATTTATTGGCTGGCGGCTTTTTACACATCGATGACAACTATGGCATGGATGGTTTCGTGCGTGCAGAACTTAAAAAAGTACTTCCTGAATACCCACTTACCGAGCTGCCCTCGGACCACCCCATATTCAAACAACATTTTGTCTTCCCAAATGGCTTGCCCAAAATACACGAACACGACGGCAAGAAACCACAAGCATTTGGCATTGTCATCGAGGGGCGTTTAGTCTGTTTATACACATATGAGACAGACCTTTCAGATGGCTGGGAAGACCCACAAGTACACAACGATCCACCCGAAAAGCGCAAACAAGCCTTACAGATGGGGGCCAACATGATCCATTATGTCTTTTCCAATTAAAAACCACATTTTTATGAAGTTACAAACGCTACTTTTATTGCTGGTTTTGTTAAATGTTTCGCATATTTCAAGAGCGCAAATTGATCCTTATCTTGGTATCATCCCCGTTGACTCAACGGATTTTTCTACCACCAACCCCTATGTCCATATCAATCCAAATGGATTATGGCAACGTGGTTTTTCTCAAAAAAACTATTTGCAGCCCAATAGCCTGCACGAAGTACTCATCACAGATACCGTCCAGAACTATGCAGTCAACATAGAGGAGAGCTTTGAAATTCATTGGCCGGTTTATCCAAACTCAATTTTCAATTTTGTTCTATCTTTTGACCACAGTATGGATACTGATTCCTCAATGGACGGTGGGCACATCGAGGTATCTTATGATTACGGACAAACCTGGATTGACATCTACGAAGATGCTCTTACGAACGTCGCCTTCAATACTGAAAATTTTTACGCGCCTTCAGATACACTTTTCGATGGCAGAGCTGGTTTTTCAGGACATTTTACACAACGCCATTCTGTTTTGCAATGGGTTTGGATTCTACCTTTAAAAAGTTTTCCGACAGACACAATGTATTACCGTTTTCTATTCAAAAGCGACAGCTTGGACAACAACAAGGAGGGTTGGATGCTTGAAAATATTCACTTCGCTTATGCGGACATGCCTAGCGGGCTTTCCATGACAGATGCTTCGTTTGTGTTTGAATGTAGTCCAAACCCTGTAGAAAATCAGCTTCAAATTTCAACTGAACTCAATGAATACACACTGGCACTATATGACGTCAGTGGGAATATTTTGCATGTGGGGCAAAATGAAAAAACCCTGAATTTATCAGGGTTTTCCAATGGTGTATTTTTTGTTCATTTGACCACTCCTTCCGGAATTACTTCCACAAGAAAAGTCTTTCGCAATTAATGCTGATGGCCATCACCTTCGGTGTGTACATGAGGTGCGTCTGCCGCTTTTAGAAGCTCGATTTCAAAAACGAGGTCTGAATACGGTGGAATTGCTCCTGGGCGACCTTGCTTACCGTAGGCATTGTAGTAAGGGATGAAAAGCAAAATTTTACCACCTTCTTGAATGTAGGTTATCCCTTCTTCAAAACCTGGAATCATTCGTTGAACTTTGTATTCAAATTCTAGCGGCATATTGCGATCTTTAGAAGAATCGAATTTTTTACCATCTCTTCTGAAGGTACCCGTGTAATGTAAACTTACTTTCTTGCCCTGCTCTACTTTTGGCCCCACACCTTTATCTAAAATAACATAGACCAAACCTGTTTCACTTTGTGTGGCGTTTGGATATTTTTTCAAGACTTCTTGTAGCATGAATGCTTTGTATTCTTCCTGAGACATCGCTGCTACTTTCGCAATATCAGCCTCTTGTGCAGCCTCTTCGGCCTTTTTAGCTAAGTATACTTCATCAAATGCCGCTTGAGCTGACCAATTCCTTGCTGCTTTACCTTGTCTGATGATTTCTACTTTTTGCATAACATCATTTTGAGCAATAGCATTGACGACTTCTTGCCCAGAAATAACATGTCCAAAAACAGTGTGCTTTCCATCCAACCAAGGCGTTTCTTTGTGTGTAATGAAAAATTGAGATCCGTTGGTGTTCGGACCTGAATTCGCCATTGACAAAATTCCAGGGCCAGTATGTTTTAGACTTGGGTCTATTTCATCATAGAATTTATAACCAGGGTCACCTGATCCATTGCCCAATGGATCACCTCCTTGAATCATGAAGTCAGCAATCACGCGGTGAAAGAGTAGCCCATCATAAAAAGGCTTATCAATAACTTTGTCATTGACTTTGAGCTTTCCTTCTGCTAGACCAACAAAATTGGCAACGGTCATGGGAACTTTTTGATACTCAAGTTGGCAAAGAATTTCGCCTTTAGTAGTGGTGAATTTGACATAAATACCATCTGCTAATTGCTGAGCGAAATGGATGATTGGAAGAAAAATGAATGCGAAGAGAATTTTTTTCATGGTCTTATTTTTCTATTTCTAATAATTGTACTTCAAAGATAAGCACTGAATAAGGAGTAATCAAGGCTGTTGGTGAATTTTGACCGTAAGCCAATTCTTGAGGAATATAAAAACGGTATTTGGCACCAACTTTCATGAGTTGCACTCCTTCTGTCCAACCAGGTATAACAGCATTCAAAGGAAAAGAAATGGGTTCGTTTCTTTCGACTGAACTGTCAAAAACTTCGCCGTTGATGGTTGTACCTGTATAATGTACTTTAACAGTTGAAGTGGCTTTAGGATTTGCTCCTCGCCCTTTTTTAAGGATCTCATATTGCAAGCCACTGGCCGTTACGATAACGCCTTCTTTTTTGGCGTTCGCAGCTAAAAATGCTTCGCCTTTTTCGCGGTTAACTCTGGCTGCTTCTAATTCTTGTGCTAAGGCTTCTTGATCAACTGCTTGCTCAGCTTGCTGAATAGCCTCCATTTTTTCTTGAAAATAAGTCATGACACACTTATTATCCGGATCTGTAAGCACGCTCGGTCTTTGCATCAAGGCATCATTTAAGCCTTGTATCAGAAGTGCCACGTTGGCCTCAGGAAAGTCTTTGAGTACGCTTTGTGCGATATTCTGACCCGCGAGGTAACTTACAGAATCAATTCTGCTTTTGATTGGTGCTTCTTGCGCTTTAGCACTCCATGTCAAACTCCCAAAAAGGAGGAAATAAATAGTTTTTTTCATTTGTTTTATAGTTCGTTACGTGTGTCACTACCCCACAACATTTTGTTGCGGATGGTATCTAAAAAATTGTTGTCTTCAAACTTGACAACATTGATCATGAATTCGGCTTTTGTAATTTTTACTTTTTCGCCTTGTTTGATTTGTCTTGAATGCCCGTCTAAAGAAAGTAAATAGGATCGATCTCTGCCTTCAATTTGCAAAGAAATGGGCATGTGGTCTGGCACAACAACCGGGCGCACATTTAAATTGTGTGCGGCAATGGGTGTAAGCATGTGCACTTGACAACCCGGTGTAATAATTGGCCCGCCACAACTAAGGCTGTAAGCTGTTGAACCAGTTGGTGTCGACACAATAAGACCATCGGCCCAATAAGTATTCAAATATTTGTCATCGAGATAGGCGTGCACCTTGACCATCGAGGAAGTATCTTTTTTTTGCAGCGTCAGTTCATTGAGTGCAAAGTTATCATCACCGAAAAGTTGGTCATCGGTTTCAACGCGTAGCAAAGATCTTTTTTGAAATTCAAATTGACCTTTTTCAAAGCGCTCAAGGGTTTGGTCTATTTGAGTTTTGGCGATATTCGATAGAAAACCCAGACGCCCCGTATTGATCCCGAGAATTGGCACTCCAGAATCTCGGATATAGGATACGGACTTCAAGAAAGTTCCGTCACCGCCCAAACTGATCAATAAATCAAAACCATTTTTTAGGTCATGGTGACTTTCAAAAGTGGCAAATTCATCTGTAAACTGATATTTAGTTTGTAACATCTGGAAAAGCTCTACTTCCAAAATGGCAGACCAACCTTTTTCTTTAATTCCGTTAAGTAAAGAATCCAGAATGGATAAATCAGCTTTCGTTAATTTTTTGGCGTAAATCGCGATTTGTTTCATTACATGTTTAAATAGAGCATGAGCTCATCATAGCGCTCTTGCAATTCGTTTTGTTGGTTTTCCGCTTGATAGCTTGCCAACACCTGGTAATCATAACGCTCAAAGGTACGGATTATTGGACTAAGATTTTGTTGATTGATTTTCAGACTTACGCGTATTTTAGTGCTATCGGGCTCAGTGTTGATGAACAAATTGAGGATCTTTGCCTGATTACTTTCTACGATTTGTGCGATTTGGGACAGCACATAATTATTGGCATCCATTTCTAATACCAAAACAGAACCCATTTCTTTGACCCCAGTTGATTGCGCCAACAACTGAAGCAAATCTTGGGAGGAAATCACCCCGAGATATTGCTCTTGTCTGTCTAGAACAGGTAGTGCAGTCAGTTTGAACAAAGAAAAATGCTGAAGAATATCAAATAGATGGGCATCGGCGAAGACAAATGGCCTTGGTAGGTGCTGAAAAAGCTCATCAAGATGAGGCTCGAGGTCTGTTTGATCGAGTAGTTCAGATTCAGATAATACGCCTACAAAGTTGCCATTTTTAAGCACAGGCAAGTGATTGATTTGAAATTCATCCATCCACAAAAGGGCCTTTTCGCCTGAATCTGTGTGTACTAAAGGGGGTATTACTTCTGAAATTATTTCGCTTGCTCTCATAGTTGTGGCCAAAATACTAAAAACCTTGAATGTTTCGTACTTTTGTGTTCCAATTATTGTGCCATGACCCGACTAAGTGTCAATATCAACAAAATAGCTACGTTAAGGAATGCCAGAGGCGGCATGGTCCCGGATGTACTTCAATTTGCTAAAGACGCTGAAAGATTTGGCGCACAAGGAATCACAGTTCACCCTAGGCCTGACCAAAGACACATCACTACGGCCGATTGTTATGGGCTGAAAAATGTCGTAACTACTGAATTCAATATTGAGGGCTATCCAGATGAACGCTATCTTCAGCTCATTGAAGAGCTGAGGCCAGCTCAAGCTACCTTAGTACCCGACCCACCGGGCGTTCTGACCTCTAACGCGGGTTGGGATTGCATACAGCAAGGAGAATTTTTAAAACCTATTATTGCGCAAATTAAACGTTTAGGGGTGCGGGTTTCATTATTTATGGAAACCGATCTAAGTCAGATAGCGTGTGCGGCTGAACTTGGAGCTGATCGCATTGAACTTTACACAGGCCCTTATGCAGAACACTACAGTCAAAATCGTGAAAAAGCTATAGAACCTTACGTAATTGCTGCACAGATAGCTCATGAACTAGGTTTAGGTATCAATGCCGGACACGACCTGAGCTTAGACAATTTGGCTTACTTAAAAAATAGGCTGTGTGCGCTTGACGAGGTCTCTATTGGGCATGCATTGATTTCAGATGCGCTTTATCTAGGCATAGAAAATACGATACAACGCTACCTTTACGAATTGCGCTGAGGCGCCTGATGCAGCACGCGCTGCGGATACGGAATTTCAATTTGATAAGCCCTAAACAAGCGGTCAATTTCAAAGCGGATCTCAGATTTATAGTTATTGATATCCCAACTTTGATCTGCCCAAAAAATAAGCTCTAAGTCAATTCCAGAATCACCAAAATCGGCAAAACGCACAATCACCGGATTGTTTTTCTTGACCTTCGGATGGGCAAGTGCTGCTTGCTTTAGCAACCTCTTGATGAGCTCAAGGTCTGAGCCAAATGCAACCGTAACTTGAATCGTGAAGCGCGTGAGTTCTGAACCGTGGCTCCAGTTTTCAACTCTGTCCTGAGTCAAGTGGGTATTTGGAATGATCAAGACATTACCCTCGCGCGTTTGAATCTGAGTAGTTCTGACATTTATCTTAACAATCTTTGCCACCATGCCATCTTGAGTAGTACCGTTTTTAGTTTTACCCGAAAATTCAACGATATCCCCTACCCTCAGGTTTCCTTCAAAAAGTAACACCATTCCCGCAATCATGTCTTTGAAAACATCTTGAAGTCCTAGACCAAGACCGACGAGTAATCCGACGGAGCTTGTGAGCAAAATCATGAGGTCAATATCGAGTAACTTCAGACCTAATATGATGGAAAAGACATAAATAAAATATTTGGCAAGCTGAATATAGACATACTCAGTTCCAGGGTCGTAGTGTGCACTTCGTTTAAAGCGTTTGGCAATGTA
>JBIPMW010000316.1:0-8142 GCA_044376455.1 Crocinitomicaceae bacterium
TCCAGCATTCCCTTTCTCTTACAGTAGTTCGGAGGTTAATTGCAAACCGACTTCCTAAAATAGCTCCTAGTATTGGCCATAAAGAATGCAGTAATCTGATTGGGGGTTGATTTAATGTCTTGGCACGACTTATAATCGCTTCGGCTAAAGGTTTGGGAAGTATCTCAAAAAGATCAATCTCTTTCTGCTGATAATGCTTACCTTTCAAGAACCCTTCTAATCCTGATTTGATAGCGTCCCCTTCTGCTATTTCTGTTTTACGGATTTCAATTAAATGTCGTATGTCCGATGGTTTCTTACCAGTGGCTTTTGCCCACAGATCAACTTTTTCTTGCCACTGAGTTCGGGTGATTTCTTCCTGACCAATACAGCCGTCAATAGCTGTTATTAGGTCTTGAAAAGTCATCGTTTCTGTTACTGTGACTTCTTTTTCTTTGCTCTCTTTTATTTCTCTTGGTTTATCAACTATCGAAGTTAACAATGTATCGAGAGTTACCTTCTTTTCTTCAATCCAATTAAGAATATCTACCCCTTGAGAATCTGGTAAATGATTCCACAAAGGAGAATCTGGATAGGCATAAAGCCATTTTGCATCGGGGAAATCTTGATAAATTTTCTGGCAGTGAGCCACTCCCCCTTTGTCGCGATCAGGGCATAAAATCAGATTTGCTCCCTTTAAAGCTTCTGTGTGGGACGGTTGCCATTTTTTTGATCCGCCTATATTGCAAGTGGCAACCAGCCCAAACGACTCAAGCCTTTCTACCTTAGTCTCGCCTTCTACTACAAATATCTGGGTCCCTTCTTTAATAGCCTTTTCTAGGCGGTTCTGACGATAAAGAGGTATATCTTTGTACTCAATATCACCTATGCCCCACTTCCAATTTTTACCATTATCTGTAGAGTGCTGTTGTTTTATTTCTTTGTCCCATCTTTGCTTTTCTGTATCAAAATAATCTTTCCGGTACACACGGACTCTTAACCCATTGGCAAAAGGGGGATAAAGGAAGTATTGGGCTTTTTCTTCTTTATAGGCAGAAAATTTGGGTTCTTTCTTAAGATAGTAGAGCGGTGTACCCTCACTATCTACTTTGCTCGATTTTTCCCATCCTGGTGCGGGGTCGTAGTTTCGCTTGCATACCGAGAGTAGATTGCCGTCCTCGGCTGTGTACATATAGCACCAATCAGTCTTACCACAGTGGGGGCAAGGATTGTTTTCGTTGATCTTGACACGATTCGAGGATTGTGTTACCATAAATGTTATTGAAATAAAAGAAAAGTGTTTTGTTTACACGGCCCGCTTCCGAGCGGGTTTTTTGTTGGGTAGATGGGTAGGAGGGAGCAAATCAAGGTATCTACTATCCTAGCAGAATTTTCTTGATCGGTAAATACTACACTTACACTACATCTGCAAATCCTTGCTACGCTTAGGTTTTAGGTTATACAAAGAGTTGTAAAAGGCATCTTCGCTTTCTTTTCTGGCAGTGAGTTCGGTGTCAATGGGGATAAAAAGGTAAGATTTTAGTGCAATTTCAATTGCCTCTTGGGTTTTTAGTCCTAAAATCTCTGATCTTTGGCACATCTCGTCCCATAGTTCTTTCTTAACCCGGATTGACACAACTTTTATTGGAGCATCTTGATTGGCAGACATGGCTTAATTTACAGAATTTTCTATATTGTATCATAAAAGTCGAGATTGTTTGTAAGTTTTTTGTAAGTTTTTTGCAAGGTAGTGTAAGATAAGGGTATCTTATCAAAATACACTTTTATGGCTACACCACGATTCAATAGCGACGGAACACCTCGCAAACGAGTAAAAGCCTCGGCTTTGACAGAAAAAGGGATAAGCAAAATGTCCGACACTATTAAGGCAAAAAGGATGGGGCTAGGCATGACCCAAGCCGAATTTACTGAGTGGATACTAAAAGAAGGCCGGCGATTGGGATTACCTGGCACAGAATTTTCTGGGGGAGCGGTTCAAAACTGGGAGCTAAAAAATATCGCTAGTTGCCCTGATCTAGGGAATATGCGATTACTAGCTGCTGTATTTGGCCTTGATACAGATTCTTTTGTGAATTATCTTAATGGCGACTGGCCAACAATTCAGGATTTTCTAAAAGATCCAATCAATCAAAAAAAGGATTGTGTTAAAAATCCTAATTTAGTTCCCGAACTTTTCCAGGAAGCTGATACTCAAGTTAAAGCAAAGCTTGTAATTAAAGAAGTTGAGTCTCTTTACTCAAAGCTAGATGAGTTGCAGAAGATGATTAAAGAGATCGATCTAGAAGATGTGAAAGCTTTTCTGTGTTCTGCCCCAAAGGATTTACAGAAAGAAGTTTACCAATATTTACAGGAGAAACTGATCGGGGCATAACAGAAAAAAACAGAGGGTTAACCCTCTGTTTTTTATTTGAGATTTATTGAAACATATCATTTGTTGCTTGATATGTTCCAACTGGAGTAAATCCTTGTTTATCTTTTCGGTTAATTCCATAATCACTTAAGTACGGACCGTAAAGGGGAATACTTTCTAAATGTCTATAATAATCCTTTAAGCTCCATCGGCTGCCATCAGAAAATACATAAACTGTATATCCGTAAACTATTTCAATTTTTTTTAGACTCCCAAGTATTCTTTTTGAATGAATACTTCTAAAAATCTTTTTTTCTGCCTGTTTTTTTTCTTGTTCTATTTTTTCTGGACTCAGTTGTACGGGGTCAAGCTGAGGCCACTCTGTGTGACGAGAAGGACAATCTGAGACGAAAAAAGACATAATACTCCTAATTGTTTTGATTTTTAGTTGATAACTGATAGCTAATTTTAAACTAATCTAACTTAGATAGTAAAGCTTCAATTGTTTTTAGCCCATTCCCCGCCGCTACACATCCGTCTTTAGAAGCTAAAAGCGACAAATCTACAAGTATTAATTCAAAAAAGACTGTTTTTTCTTCTTTACTAGCAAAGGGAAAAACTAAATCACCGACTACATCTGTTAGTTTTTCGGACATTAGTGAAGTCTGTGTAGGATCGCTGTAATAGTCAATTTTTTGGCTCATTGTTTTTCTCTGATTTATTTAGTAATTTTCTACTGATAACTGATAGTTGATTCTACCTCAATCTTTCTACAAAATCAATAAGTTTTTCCCAAAGAGTTACAGGAAAATCTACGGTCATTGTATCATTGTCTGTTTGCCTTGCGTTCCCCTCGTTTACTAAGGTCATCAGCAGGTATTTAATATCCTTAGCTTTGGGAGTAAGTTTAACGGGTTTTGGCTCTAATTCGTCACTGGGTTTTACGTTTCCATCAGAGTCCAAAAAAGTTGGATTTTTAGACTCTATAAAGTTGGCTGTTACCGATTCGACTAATTCCCCAGTGGCTTTTATTCCTTTTTCTTCCGCTATAGCTACAGTCTCTAAAAGAACATTTTCTTTCTCCGAGAGTGTTAGTTCATTTTTCCTTACAAGATTGTGTAAAGTCGTCTCCGATACTTTACCTTCGATTGCTTTTAATGTCGGACTAGACATCGAAGAAATCTCTAGAGTCCGATCATATTCTGATTTTTTCCATCCAGTTTTTTCGCAAAACTGTTGGTAGGACTGTTCTTCAGTTAAACCAGCTAATCTATCCTCGTGTAAATGCCGTCTGATCAGTTTCGCTTTGTCGTACACCGATAGTTTTTCGCTATCAGTGCCGTAGGAGAGCATTTGATACTCTAAATCACGGACGGTTAGCCCGCCCGACAAAGGCTTAATAATTGCTAGAACGTTAGGAATTATTATTTCTTGAGAGGCTAAAAACAACCAAGCTAATACCCTTCGATGCCCGTCCATAGGAAACAGTCGATCACCGTCTGCAATCAAGTGTAAAGGTTGATAGATTACGCCCGATGCCAGTATCTTATCGGCTAGTTCTTTAATCAACTCTAAGTCGTAGGTAACGCGGGTATTCCATCCGTTTTCCCCTGCGATAGCCTCGATTAAATCGAGGCTAAAGGTTAAAAGAGTTTCATCAGGCAAGACGTGCATTTTGCCGTCGTTACGAAGCCCTATTCTTGGTCCGACAAAGTGACCATTGGCTAATCTGAAAGAAATTAGCTGGGGATCGACTACGATCAACTCTCCTCTTGCAGACCCATAGGTTCTGATTTTGTCTCTTGTCATTTTGTTACTCCTCAGTTGTGCTTGTTGGTTTGTTTTTACTTTTAAGACATTTTTAGGTCTTCATAGCGTTTTCCCCATTCTTTAACAAGAATCGTAATTTCTGGAAAATTAATCGCTTTACCTTTAATCCATATATACGGATTATTTGATTCCGATAAACTTGTTAATGTTTCAAATAGCAAGTTCGTAGAATTGAAATCTACAAATGTTAGATTAATCTTGATTACTTTTTTAGTCTTGCCAGAATCGCAAGTAATCTCAAAATCTGCCCTTAATTGCTGTACTTGATCAATACCTACACTAAAAACTAGGTTAGCTACCAATCCATGTAAGCAAATACTTTCGACTTGCCCTGTACTTAAAACTTTCCATTGGTTTTTGCTGCTTTCAACTAAGATTTCTTGTATTTGCTGGAAAGTCAGTTTATTCCACCAATCACGACTTAAAAGATTCAGATTCATTTAATACTCCTTAATGCCATTAACTGTTCTGGGTTATATTTCATAAAAAGACGTAAATTAGGAGCCACGATAGATAAAGCTTTAACTTGTCGTTCTAAACTCCAATCTTTCATTAATTCTTTTTGGTGTGTCATTGGTTTACTCCTAATGGTTTTTAAGTGAATTACTTTTATCGTCTAACAAAACGCTAGGATCGGCGCTGGGAAAAGAAAAAATAGTTAGCCACGGACACTGATAAAAAAAACGCTTACCAGGAAACCTCGGAGAAAACGGAAAATACTTCCAGTATTTTATTGGCCTTGCTATTAACCGATATTGTTGTCCTAAAAAGATAAAATCCGTCATGTCATTTTCTGGAGATCGGAGCATTTTGATTATTTTGAAAACTGGGAACACAGACATTGATTTACTCCTAATAAGTTGCTGATAACTGACAACTGACAACTGACAACTAACTATTAAAAATCTTCACTGAGAAGTTCACCAGGATCAATATTTTCACTGCGAACTTCTATTACTGGCTTTTGCCTTGCGTCTATAGCTTTTTTCAGGAGGTCGGCCAATTCTTTTTCAGAGGTTGCTTGTTGGGCGATTTGCTCTGCTTCTGATTGAGGTAATCCTTGAGTTACAGCCCAAGTAATTCCAGCTTGTTTGCGTTCTGATAGCACCGACTGTGGTTTGCTTGGCAAAGATACTTCCACATCTACTACATTACCAGATTCGCCAATTTCAGCGCCTAACTCATCAGGATTATAAATAGGTGCGCCAAGTGCTAAGTCGGGGCAAAACTCACGGAATCCGTTAGAAATCGCCCTTGCAAAAAGCATATTTTTGGGGTATTTTTTCCAGTTAGGATTCCCTGCGAGAAGTCCCGCTACTTGGGCATCGTCTTTTGAAAAAGAACTAATCCCTAATGATTCCCAGTTGTTTTGCCAAAGCTCAAAAAACTCTAATTCGCAGATTTCTGTCGTGTGTTTAATCTTCTTGTATCGGTATTTACCCGATCCTTTAATTAAAGATGCCATTAAATTAGCACTTAGCGCAGGCTTTCCTTGTATTAAATGAATACCAGTCATCGAGGCAAAAGCAGGAATGCCTAGCTCTTTTCCTGCTAAAACTTTGACAAAACATTTAGCAGCACTTTGTACATCCCCAAACATTCCTGATTTTGCCAGAATATCAGAAACTTTGTAAATTTCATCGACTGTTTTAAGTTCTAATGGGGAAGATTTGATATTGACAATTTCACTAGACATAATGTTACTCCCAAAAAGGAATGTTGCTAAGGTCGCTAAATCTATAAGAAGAAAGAAACTCGTCTGTTTCTTTACCAGCAAAATACTTGACCACACTTGGGCAAGTGACATCATGAGCCTCTGTTACTTCCAGAAGTTTTGACATCACTACTCGCTGTGCTTGATTTAAAAGAAATTCATAGCAAGCATCAGGATCTTCGTCGTCTTCTGGTTTCCCATGAATATTTATGCTTACATTCACGGACTCAAAGTTACCAAGATTGACTTTCTGTCCATAATCTACCGAGATATGGGTGATAAGCATTTCTCCTCTAAAATTTGATTAATACAATCTTATAGTAAATTACTAGAATTGTCAAGCATTTTTAAGAAAAAACCTTACAAAAAAATTACAAAAAGATAGTAGTACAAAAGAACTAAGTTATTATCGTTAATAGATTGTAGATAAGGATATTAACAATGGAAGTCTTGATATATATAGGTTTTAAACTTTGTTGATGTTGTTAACGCTATCTCCCAATATTATTTTCCTTGCTTTTCTTATTGTCTAGTTCGTTTATCTCTTTTTATCTTTTTTCCTCTATACAGTATCAACGGTATTAACAAACCTTGAAACCTAGACAGCGTAAGGATTTTGATTGTTAATAAGGTTATTAACAATCGAATTACAAAAGAACAGTAGATATACTTAGCATATTTAAATTAAATACTGCTATCTGCTTAGACGATCGTTGCTAGTGATTCTTTAAAAGATACTGGATAACTTGAATTTTGAAAAACCCGTACTGTGTAAGCTGATTGGACTGACCCCCAATCGACTATTTGTTGTGCCTCTGTGTAAACGACGCTTCGGGCTGACGATACTGACCATTCTCGTTTTATTGTGGTTCCACTGTAAATTCTGACTACATAGCTGTCCAATTCTCCTGCTGCGTAAGCAATGTCGATATAGTCGATCCAACGACCATCTAACCGCGTCCGTCGATACCAAGTAATAATTAAATCGTTGTTATCTTTTTCCCCTCTTACAGCACAAGGGAAAGGCTTCAATCCTTCTAAGGTGATTGTGTGAGAGACTTCCTCCTCTATATCGGTTTCAAGTAATCCATTAGGAACTACTTTTAATAAATATTCTCGATTAATATCAGAAAGATTTAAGGGGAATCGAACTAAATAATTAGTTAGTAACACAAATTTTTCTCCTATTATATGCCTAGAGATAGCCGGTTCAGTTCCTTTGACTCCACGAATTGTATATGAAATATCAAAGGTCAAGGGATTGTTGGACACAATAGCAGCATTTTTAAAAGCTATAATTTCTCCAGTAGAAAACCAACCTAATTGTTTGCCCGATAGAAAAGCTTCAAGGGTAACTGGCTCTAATTGCCCTGAATTCATGCTTACTCGTATCCAATTTAAATCGTCAATAAAACTAGGAGAAGCGTTGTTAAAATTTGGGGAGAAGCTTAATACAGTACCAGTTACGCTGTTGACAACATTGCCAACAGCAAAATCATAACTTAAGCCGTTGTCATCGGAATAAAATAAGGCTCCTCTGTTAAAACTAGAGTTACCTTCAATTGCTACATAAATTCCTATGTCGGCATCTCGGCTATTAACTATTGGGCATTCAATAGGAATAGCGTTAGCGCGTCCGTAGGGACGAGGAGTGTTATTGTCTGGCGGAAATTCGTTATAGGAACGAGGAATGTTATTGTCATTGTCTGGCGGAAATTCGTTATCTATAGGAATATCTGGCAAATATCCTACTCCTTGAAATCGAGCAGCTTCAATTTCAATTAAATAATTTACTCCTCTTACTTTCTTTGTAATTTGCATCAATTCTTGATGGTAATTGTTATTATCATCAGTAAAAATTATATCCCCAACCTTTAAATTTTCCCATGCTGGTAATAAAAACATTTTTGAGAAAGTTTTTGATTGCGTTTTCCCTAAAAAAAGAATTTTTGAGGCAATATTCATAAAAAACATATCTATGTCTATTAGCTTAGTTTGAAAACTAAGCTCGTTTGTGTGAGTATCTGATGGGTCTTTAGCTACTGCGGTAATAGTTTCATAATTTTTTAAAACATTTAGTCCAGATACCGTAACGGCACTAGGGGTTTCTCTAAAATGAGTCAGTTTTTTTTCATTAAGGTCAATAGGATTTTCTCCAAATTTTTTAGACCCAAAAGAGCTTTTAGGGATAAAAATAGGATCAGATGATTGTTCTTGTCTTTTAAAAATGATTTTATCTTTTGGCTCC
>JBIPMW010000006.1:0-22827 GCA_044376455.1 Crocinitomicaceae bacterium
ACAAGTACACACCCCACCGCAAGTGGCCCAAGCGCCAGATGCTGCAATTTATCCACCGCATTTGACCAATCCTAAAATGAAAGGTCTGCGCTTCGTCCCAAATGGCTACAACAAAGTGTATAATGCCAACGATGAAATTTGGATGGATGGCGAATTTAAAAACGGCCAATTGTTTGACGGCAAGGTCTATGACTACGACCAAGATGGTATTTTGCAAAAGGTCCGCATTTTCAAAAATGGGAAGTATCACTCCGAAGGGCAACTCTAATTGCTGGGTTTTATTAATTTTACCCCCAAATTTGACGCATGAAAGCATATGTATTCCCTGGTCAAGGAGCTCAATTTACAGGAATGGGCAAAGACCTCTACGAACAATCTGAACTTGCACGCAACTTATTTGCAAAAGCAAACGACATACTTGGCTTTGATATCCAACAAATTATGTTTGAAGGATCAGAAGAAGCACTCAAACAAACCAATGTTACCCAACCAGCTATCTTTTTGCATAGTACCATTCTAGCGGCTTGCTTGGGCGAATCTTTCAAACCTGATATGGTGGCAGGACACTCTTTAGGAGAGTTCTCAGCACTTGTTGCCAACAAGACCCTTTCTTTTGAAGACGGACTTCGCTTGGTAGCACAGCGCGCGGCAGCCATGCAAAAAGCTTGCGAACTTGAGCCTTCAACCATGGCAGCAATTCTTGGCCTTGAAGATGAAGTCGTGGAACGCATTTGCGCCGAGACAGACGGCGTAGTAGTTGCAGCCAATTACAACTGCCCAGGTCAGCTCGTGATATCTGGGAGTATAAGCGCCGTTGAAGCTGCTTGTGCGGCACTTACTGATGCTGGCGCAAAGCGTGCACTTGTTTTACAAGTTGGTGGGGCATTCCATTCACCACTCATGGAGCCTGCCCGCGAAGAATTAGCTGCAGCCATCGAAGCCACGCATTTTGCTACGCCAAGTTGCCCAGTTTATCAAAACGTCAACGCCAACGCTGTAATTGATCCGGCCCAAATTAAAGCTAATTTGGTTACCCAACTTACTGGTGCCGTACGTTGGACGCAAATCATGCAAAATATGTTAGCCGACGGTTGTACAGAGGTTATTGAGGTTGGTCCTGGAAAAGTGCTTCAGGGCTTGTTCAAGAAAGTCGACAGAGAAATTCCAACCTCAAGCGCAACAATCTCTGAATAATTTATGGAATAAGTGGGGCATAGGCATCTTCTATAAAAACATGCTTATGAAAAACTTATTTTTTGTGTGGACGATCCTAGCAGCCATAAACACAATTGCCCAAACTGGAACCGGTGACGTCATCGGTACTTTTGTCAATTTTGCAACCCAACAGCCAATTGCTGGTGCAAAAGCCATGATCCGAGAAAATGGTCACGTTTACCTGGCGTTATCGAATGAAGAAGGTCGTTTTCGTATTGTAGGGGTACCGGCAGGTACTTATCAAGTAGCAGGGTATTATCAAAAAGACAGTACTGAAAAGGTAACTGTTGAAGTTCTCATCGATGCCTATGGAAATGCTGGGACCATTTTTTTTCAATCAAAAGTCCAGCAAACGGATGCCATCCGAGTAGGTGGGGGGCGCTATGAAAAAGCCCGTATTCAGATTAGTGAAGTTCCGATGATGACCATCAGCTCTAAGCAAATTAAATTTAGACCAGATAAATTTAGTGTGGTAGATATGGTGGCCAATTCTAATTCAGATATTAAAAAAGATGAAGACGGTGGCCTCATGTTCCGAGGCGCAAGAAAGGGCGATATGATTTATATGCTCGATGGCATTAAATCCAATGAAGTTTTCAATGTACCGAGTAGTGCCATTGGTAGAATAACCGTTTATACTGGCGGCTTACCGGCAAAATATGGCGACACACTTGGCGGTGCCATCATTCTTGAAACGAAAAGTTATTTTGACCTCTACAGAGAATGGGAATTGAACCAACCAGACTAACAAAGTTCTGGTGCTTTGTCATAGGTAATTTTCCAAAGAAATAATCCATGTGCAGGTGCAGAAACTGCTGCTGCGCTGCGGTCTTTTGCCTTGATAATTTGTACTAAATCAATAGGGTCTAATTTTCCTAAACCTACTTCTACAAGGGTGCCAACAATTGCACGCACCATATTGCGCAGAAATCTATTGGCTGTAATTTCAAAATAGAGTCCATTTTCAGATACCTGCCATTTTGCGGCATGAACTTCGCAAATATTGGTTTTGACATCTGTATGCAACTTGGCAAAAGAACCAAAGTCTTGTAGACCTAGAAGGTGCTTTGCTGCTTCGTTCATGGCCGCTACATCCAAGCTGGTTTGATGATACCAACTCGTATGATTTTTAAATGGATCCTTGTGGTGATGAATGAAGTAACGATAGGTACGCTGACTGGCATCAAAACGCGCATGGAGATCTGTTGGGGTTTCCCAAGCCTGAAAAAAAGCGATGTCTGGTGGTGTCATGCGATTGAGCTTGAACACCAATTGTTGAGGATCACATTGAACGGGAAGATCGGTATGCAGGAAATATTGTTGGGCATGCACCCCGGCATCGGTTCTTCCGCATCCGACAACTTCAATGGGTTGATTGCCATGGAGCTTAGAAAGTGCAGTTTCAATTTCTTGTTGTACACTGGCTGCATTCGGCTGTATTTGCCAGCCGTGGTAAGCACCACCATCATAAGCTAAGGAAATGAAGTAACGCGGCACTATTCAGATTTTGGAGCAAAAAATACGGCAGGTAGCGCTGTTTGGTTACTTTCAAATAAATTATAGCTGAACACACCATCGAGTTCACTAACGCTGGCCCAAACAATTTTGTTGAGCTTTGGGAAATGTTGGAAATGCGTGTCGTCTAAGGAGCTATTGATTTGAATACCTAGGTTTTGTGGTGCTGACCAGTTTTCGCCTTCGCGGTGGCAATAAAAGAGGTCGTAGCCGCCCATTCCTGGGTGTGTATCAGAGGCAAATACGAGCCATTGCCCATCGGGGCTTACGAATGGTGTCGTTTCTCTTCCTTCCGTATTGATCCCTTGCGGGAGTGCCCAGGCGGTTTCTTCCCAAACGCCGTTGTTATTTTTAATGACGAAAATTTCGGTGGCATATTTTTCAGCTTGGCGGTCAGATACAAAATACAATTCTTGGTAAAAATCGCCGTTTTCGAGCCAAATGGTATCGGTTCGTGTGGCCGCACCCTCAAAAAAACTTGAGTTCAAACCTGGAATGTTTCGGATGATTTGTTTGTCATACCAAATACCTGGTTTTTCGGTGCTGAGTTCAAAAATATCTGAGCTCTCTGTGTTTTGTTCTACCGAAGCGGCAGTATTCACGGTGCCAAGTGCACTGAGGCCATCAGTTGAAATGTAAGAAAGTGCATCAAAACCTTGGGTGTTTATGAGTTCATAATGCTCGAATAACTTCTCCCAGTTGCCCGCGTTGTTGGGATCTGGCTGCGCCTCATAAACATCTTCAAAATAACGCTGATCATCGGGGTTGAGATTGGCACCTTTTGTGTCTGGATTTCTCGATGTAAAATAAAGATGATCATTCGTTGGATGCATTAGTGGGCCATATTCATCATATTTGGTATTCAGGTTAGCGCCAAGCAAAGCTCGTTTGTTACTTTTGAGCGAATCACCTTTGAATGCCTCAATTGCGAAATCGCATTGTTGCTGCAAAGCGGCCAAACCAAGGAGTTCAAAATCTTTTTCATTTTTGAGCAACTTTTTTGCCGCGTTTAAATGATCGAAGGCAAAACTGTGCAGCCCGAGTGCAATATTGACTTGCGCAGCCAAAGTGTGTTGATCTAAGTTGGTTTTTGCTCCGTCTAGTGCGATAGACTTGTCTACATGCATTTTTGCGTCGCGGTATGCGCGGAGTTCAAATTCAGTTGCGGCTAACCAATAAAGTGTTTGACTGTTGTTTGAATCGAGGGTGTAGGCTTGACTGAGCATCATGTAGGCGTTGACGCTTTGTCCTTCGTTAAAAATGGCGATAGCATTGGTAGTGTAATGCTTGGCTTGACGAATGTTCTTCTTGGAAATTTCTTGCGCCTGGCCCAAGAATGAAATCAATAAAAATAGAAAAAGAGCTCTCATTGAGTATGATAAATCGATGGGATAAAGATACTGAAATTCGAGCAGGCAAAATCTTTATCTTTGTTAGAAATTCTTATCCTTATTTATGTCGCGTTTTTTATGTTTTTCTGGAATTTTATTGCTCTTCAGTGCTTGTTCCTATAGCCAGCAGGAAAACGAAAAGCCAACTCCTGATTATTCTCAGTGGGTTGAGCTCACCAAAGGGATGGAATACCGAGAGATTGACGCGCCTAAAAAGTCTTTTATTGGCGACTCTAAAATTTCGATACTCAGAATGGACCCTCAACACTTTCATTTTGACCTCTATACTGCTACACAATTTGATTCGGTTCCTCGAGATTTACATACGTGGGCCGATACCTTCGAATTATTAGTGGCTTTCAATGCCGGCATGTATAATTTAGCCAGACCGCTGCAAAGCAGAGCCTATTTGAAGAGCGGTGCCCATCTCAACAACGGGAAAATGCTCGAAAATTTCAATTTGATGTTAGCCCTAGGTCCAAAGCCAAATAGCCAGCGATCAAACATCGAAGTACTGGATCTTACTTGTGCCAACTGGGAACAAGAACAGCACAATTTTTCTGGTTTTGCTCAGGGTTTAAGAATGATTGATTGCAATGGCACGCCTATGAACTGGCAAAAAAAGGTGCAGTCTTGCAGTATGCTCGTTGCTGCGGAGGATGAAAAAGGATGGTTTTACTTGATTTTTACTCGTTCTCCTTACACGCACAACCAAATGATTGGTTTCATGACCGAAATGCCTTATGGCTTACACGATGCCATATATTTGGAGGGCGGGCCTGAAACCAGTCTTCTGATTGATGTCAATGGACATTGTATTGAAAAAGTAGGATCTTGGGTATCCACAACCTGGGAACGCAATGACAACAATCATTTTTGGCGTCTGCCGAATATTGTTGGCGTTCATAAATAACAAACCAAAAATCTGATAAAAATCAGCTTTTTAAGCAATTCAGCTCATAATTTATGGCTTGTTTAAGTTGCAACTTTGTATTGTTCAATAGAACACTACTGGTTTTTCATATTTAACAACCGTAAAATAGTCAAAGTAAAGAGGAACAATCAGAGCATGGGTTTAGTAATCAATTTTTTCCTCTTGAAGCAGTAGTTATGAAAGAGCCATCAGAGAAGGTGGCTCTTTTATTTTTCAAAAAAATCAGGATAGTGTAGTATTTTTTGCCTTTGTCCTGTTTGGAAAGAATGACGCTGCATAGCGCCAGCAAGCTCGTGCGCTTTCACACTATGGTATTTCATTGCCTTTTGATTCAACAAGCTATCAAGCAGAGGGCTGATCCATTGGGCAAATTTTTCACCGATTCTTTTTTCTTGGCGTTCTCCGATCAGTAAAGCGGGCTGATAAATAAAAGTTCTGTCAAATGCCAATTGAAGTAAATCATTTTCGATTTCCCCTTTGAGTCTGTTGTAAAATAATCTTGCTTGACTATCTGCACCTATTGCACTGATAAGGTGTACCTCTTTAACACCAGCTTTTTTGGCTTTACTTGCAGCAGCAAGTGTCATGCCGTGGTCAATAAGGCGGTAGGCATCTCGGTTTGGTGTTTTCTTTTTGGTCGTCCCGATACAGCAGTACAGGGCAGCAGCATGTTCGAAAATTGAAGCATCGGGCTGTGATAAATCAGTTTCAAATACTTTGATTTTAGCGTTCTCGTAGTGGAGCGGACGCCTGGCTAAAATCCTTATTTCAGCTACATTTTGGTCTTTACTAAGTAAACCAATGAGTGACGAACCAATAAGTCCGGTACCACCCAAAACAACAACTATTTTTGACATGCTTAAAAGTACTTATTAAATAGATAAAAAAGTGTTATATCAATCCTATTACTTCATGATAGTTTAACTATTATTTTTGCATCAAAATACTTTTATGAATTTGGTTGATCGTTTTCAGATACCTGTCCTAGAGCAAATCGCGATCCGTAATCCGCAGTCAACGAATTTAGGAAAGCGCATCATTGAGGGAAGTATTGCTTTGTTTGATGAATTAGGATTTGAACACTTTACTTTCAAGAAGTTAGCGCAGGTAGTAGGCACCACCGAAGCATCCGTGTATCGTTACTTTTCCTGTAAGCAGAAGTTGTTACTATACCTTGTCAATTGGTATTGGGGTAGATTAGAATGTAGGTTACTACTTGAAACGCAGTCCGGTAGTATTCGAGAGAGATTAGAACAAGCGCTTGATATTTTGCTCAACTCGAATACCGCGGATTTAGCTTCGATTAACGAACGCAGGTTACAAAGAATTGTGATCCACGAAGCGCCAAAAGTCTTTTTGACAAAGGCCGTAGATAGCGATCATCAAATTGGTTATCACCAAACTTATGCCGATGTAGTCGGTTTTTTAGCAAAATTGATCAAAGACTACAAACCAAATTGCAATTATGCACATATGCTCGTGACTACAATTTTGGAAGGAAGTTTGCAACAGCGATTTTTTGCACAACATTTACCAGAACTTACAGATATTTCTGAACAAGAGGATGCGGTCCATGTTTTTTACGTACAATTACTATTTAATTTTTTAGACCATGAATAAAGATGTAAGCAAACCTTTTCAGCGCTTTTGGGCGTTGCTAAGTCCTGATCGCCGAGATATACGCGATATATACTTGTTTGCGATTGTTGGAGGTATCCTGAGTTTAGGATTGCCACTCGGAATCCAAGCGATCATCAATTTCGTACAAGCTGGCAAAGTGAGTACTTCGTGGTTTTTGTTAGTGGGCTTGGTTGTTTTAGCAATCGGATTTTCTGGATTTATGAACATCGCACAATTGCGCATAACCGAAAACCTTCAGCAGCGTATTTTCTCGCGCTCGGCACTAGAATTTGCCACCCGCATCCCTTCGATTCAACTCAAAGAGTTATTAACGCGTTATGCGCCTGAATGGACCAACCGCTTTTTCGATACACTGACCATCCAGAAAGGGATGTCAAAACTACTCATTGACTTCACTGCGGCGTCTTTACAAATATTATTTGGCCTCATTTTACTCTCATTTTACCATCCATTTTTTATCATTTTTGGTTTTGCATTGCTGCTACTTCTGATCTTTATTTTCAGACTAACCGCTAAGAGAGGCTTTGTGAGTAGCTTGGAAGAATCTAAGTATAAATATAAAGTGGCCAATTGGTTGGAGGAAATCGCCAGAAACCGCATTAGCTTTAAGTTTTTAGGCCAGCGTGGCATTTTATTGAACCGCACAGACAATTACTTACAAGGCTATCTCAAGGCTAGAGAAACGCACTTTAAAGTCCTCGTTCAGCAGTATAAATACCTGATTGGTTTTAAAGTATTAATTGCGTTGGCATTGCTCATTATTGGCGGCTTGCTGGTGCTTTCTCAACAAATGAATATCGGACAATTTGTGGCGGCCGAAATCATTATAGTCTTGGTGCTCAATTCTGTTGAAAAACTCATTGTAAGTTTGGAAATTGTCTACGATGTGCTTACGGCCATTGAAAAAATTGGCGAAGTAACCGATTTAGCATTGGAAAACAATGAAGGCATGCAATTCGAAGCCGGGGGCGAAAACCTTTCTGTATCTTTCAAAGAGGTGAGTTATCAGACTAGTTGGAGTAAAACCTTACTATTTGAAAAGCTCAATTTGGAACTTGAGGCTGGTATGTCTTATTTATTACTTGACCCTGAAGGTCACCGCAGCCAAAGTTTATTTTTACTCATTTCGGCAATAACCGAGCCACTTAAAGGTTCTATATTGATCAACGGAATACCTACTACAAATATTCAAGTAAACAGTCTGCGAAAGCATATTGCTACTTGTCTGAAACAAGATCATTTGATTTACGGCTCAGTACTCGATAACCTCACGATGGGTAGGAATATTTCAAATAGTGAAGTCGTTGCACTTTGCGAGCAAATAGGCCTTGAACCTCTTATCCTCAATTTACAAGATGGGTATGAAACAATATTAAATCCTGAAGCAGGAGCCCTGAACCGCTCGATGGTCACCTTAATTTTAATTGCCAGGGCCTTGCTCTCTAAACCGCTATTACTTTTATGGGATACTCATTATCAGTATCTTACAGCGCCACAGCAAAAGATAGTTTTTGATTACATGAAAACGAATTGCAATTGTACTTTTATTCTAAGCGCAACCACGGATCACTTAAAAGACAAAGTGTCAAACGTGTTCTTGCTCACTGATCAATAATAAGATTTTGAAACTGTTAAATTATCCAACGACATGTTAAACTTATCGCCAAAAAATCCGAATCAGATTGAGCTTGAAGGACTTCAAGTTCAGGAGGTTTTGAAAGCGCCCTCTCAAAAATTATTGCGCAATACGATTTATGCGCTTTTACTCATTGTAGCGGTTATCCTATTCTTACCCTGGACACAAAACGTGCGATCAAATGGTAAGATATTAACCCTCAGACCTGAACAAAGGCCACAGACCATCAATGCAGTTATTGCTGGTCGAATTGAAAAATGGTTCGTGAAGGAAGGTGATTTAGTTAAAAAAGGAGATACCATCATGTTTCTATCCGAAATCAAAGATGCCTACTTTGATCCGCAACTGGTTGGCAGAAGTCAGCAACAGCTCAAAAGCAAAGAGCAAAGTGTGGTATCCTATGGAGACAAGGTGCTGTCTTTAGACAGGCGCATTGACGCACTCATTGAAACGGGTAAACTCAAAGTAAAACAAGCCAAAATCAAAGCACAACAAGCACAGCTGAAATTAAAAGCCGATAGTATCGAGAATCAGGCGGCCATGCTCAATTTTCAGATAGCGAAAGATCAATACGAACGTTTTGAAAAGTTGTACAAAGAGGACTTGAAATCTAAAACTGAATTGGAAGTTCGAAAAGTTGCTTACCAGAGAGCACAAGCGAGCATGATTGGTGCGCAACAAAAATTGCTTCAGAGTAGAAATGATATCATTGATGCCAAGGTTGAACTCAATTCCGTGGAGACGAAATTCCAGGATGAAATCGCTAAAGCTGAATCCGACAAATTTACGGCGCTATCCAGTATGTATGAAGCTGAAATTGATGTCAGTAAAATGCAAAGCCAAGTAGCAAATTATTCGATCAGAAATGGCATGTATTATATTTTGGCACCTCAAGATGGTCGCATCACAAAAACGTTATCAAGCGGTATTGGTGAAACAATTAAGCAGGGAAGTGCAATTGCGACAATCATGCCAACAAACTATGACTTAGCCGTTGAAATGTTTGTCAGACCAATGGATTTGCCGTTGCTTGAGGTGGGGCAGCATGTGCGCATCCAGTTTGATGGTTGGCCTGCCATCGTTTTCTCGGGTTGGCCTAACACAAGTTATGGGACCTACGGCGGTACTGTATTTGCAATTGACCAATTTGCCAATGAAAATGGCGAGTTTCGAGTTCTTGTTGCTCCAGACCCCAAAGATAAAACCTGGCCGACTGCGTTAAGAGTAGGTGGTGGAGCTTATTCCATGTTGCTACTTCAAGATGTACCGATTTGGTACGAATTGTGGCGAAATGTCAATGGTTTCCCACCAGACTACTACAAAACGGGAAAAGAAAAGGAGAAAACAAGTACTCAAACCAAAAAAGATGAAAAAGAATAGATGGCTAGCTTGTTTGTTGTTCTTGAGTCCGATTTTAACATTGGCTCAAGAGCAGCTCATTCGTCCGGAGGCATTTTTATTGAAGGTTTTGGAACAACATCCGTTGGCAAAACAAGCCAATTTGATTCCAGAATTTGCAGAAACTTATGTACTGAAGGCCAGAGGAGGCTTTGATCCGAAAATTTCATACGACCTCAATCAGAAGTATTACGGAGATAAACTTTACTACAGTTTGTCTGATGCACAGCTCAAGGTGCCTACATGGTATGGATTGAGTCTGAAGACAGGTCTAGAACAAAATAGGGGGCAGTACCTCGATCCGCAAGGCGCCACGCCGCAAAATGGTTTGTGGTATGGAGGTATAGAGGCGAATCTTGGCAATGGTCTTTTGATAGATGAGCGTCGGGCTGAACTTCGAAAAGCAGCCATTTTCCAACAGAGTAGTACTTTAGAGAAACGTTTGGCACTCAACGAACTATTGTTTGAAGCAGGTTATGCTTATTGGGATTGGTTTGAGCAATACCATAGCCTGAAAATACTCAAAGAAGCACTCGATGTATCAGCGGTGCGCCTAAAGGCGATTCAGCGCATGGCCGAACTAGGAGACCGCCCAGTTATTGATACCGTTGAGGCGTCAATTCAGTTTCAGACAAGAGCAGCGGCCTATACAGAACAACTTACTGCTTTTCAAAATTCTGGCGCAACCTTGAATAGGTTTTTATGGCAAGCCGATGGAGTGCCTCAAGAACTCGATGAGTTGGCGCTTCCGTTGTCCAAAGATACAGTCGCAGTGCAGGGGCCTAAATTGATCAATGCTGGCCCGATAGATACGCTTGTTCAAGGCCATCCTTACCTAGCTATAATTGATTTCAAGTTAGAGGCCTTAGATGTGGAGAAAAAGTTCGCTAAAGAACAACTTAAGCCCATCTTGAGTATCAATTATAATTTGCTCAATGAACCTATCCAATACAATCCTTTTGCACAGTTTTCGGCAAACGATTATAAATGGGGCATCACCGCACAAATGCCTTTGATGTACCGAAAAGAACGTGCAGCATATCAACAAACGCAACTTAAAATAGCGCAAACTGAATACGAGCGTTCGGATCAGAGCGCAAGCTTAAAGGCAAAATTGCTTTCGGCAAGGTATGATTACTTAAATGCGGTAGCGCAAAAAGAAATCTACATTGAAAATGCCAAGAGTACAAGAAAATTACTTGAAGCGGAGCTCAATTTATTTAGTACAGGTGAAAGTACTTTATTTATGATCAATGCCCGAGAAATGGCTGCTTTTCAAGCCGAATTGAAGGCCATCAATTACATCGCAAAAACAGAACAATTGTGGTTGAAGTGGCAGTTTTTACAAGCTACCCTAGTTCGATAATACTAAAATAAATAGGCATTCCAAGTGCAATATTAAATGGAAAGGTCAAACCTAAAGCCATTGGAATATACAAGCCAGGATCTGCTTTCGGTGCTGCTAAACGCATGGCCGCAGGAACAGCGATGTAGGAGGCGCTTGCAGCTAAAACAGCAAAAATAAAGCGGTTTGAAGGGTCATGCGTGACAAACTGAGAAAGCCACGCTACAACTATTCCATTCAATGCTGGGATGACAATTGCAAAGAGTGCCATATACCATCCGTGTGTTTTAAATGACTTGATTCTGCGTGCGGTTGTCATTCCCATTTCTAGTAAGAACAAGGCAAGGAATCCTTTGAAAATATCGGTGGTAAATGGGGCAATATCGGCTGCTTGTTTGCTATCGGAAAGAAGTCCTATAACCAAACTACCCATGATCATCAAGACACTACCATTGGCAATGGAGTGCCTTAGTAATTCTCGAAAACCCATATTTGCGCCGGCATTATCGTAAATTTTTAATAGACTCACCCCGACAATAATTGCCGGGAATTCCATGAATGCCATCACAGCTACCATGTGTCCGTTCAGTGCGAGGCCCTTAATTTCCAAAAATGATAGGGCGGCCACAAAAGTAACGGCACTTACTGAGCCGTATGAAGCGGCCACAGCAGCGGCATTCGAAATACCGATGCGTTTTTTGATGATAAAAAATGAATAGAGTGGTATCAATGCTGCAATTGCCATCCCAAAAACCAACGACCAACCAATTTCAGCTGTCCAGGGACTGTGTTGTAATTCTTGCCCACCTCTAAAACCTATCGAAAACAAGAGATAAAGCGAGATGAATTTGAACGAAGACTCAGGAATTTCGAGGTCACTTTTTACAATTACCGCTAAAATTCCTAGGAGAAAGAATAAAATAGTCGGGTTACTGAGGTCGTGTGTTAAGAATTGTAAATTCATTTATTGAGTAATTTGATTGATTTTGATTGATTTTGATTGATTTTGATTGATTTTTCATTCATAATATCAAGGATTGCAATTTTGACAATATTGCGGATCCTCCAATTTTTTATCGTTTCGCATGATTTCTATTGAGTGCTGACATTGATCACAAGCATAAATTTGATAGCGATAGCTCGTGGTAGGATGGCCGCACCACTCGCAATCGAGCTGTCCACTAAACCCTTTGATTGAAAAATCTGGATGTGCGCATTGAGGACACAATGAAGTGAGTCTCTTGATCAGGTCTTGGGTCGCTGAGGCGATGTTCTTTTGACGCAATGGATTCTGATGTGCGCGCAGGTCGGTTTCTATTTGCCAATTCGAAAATTGTGAAATGAGTTGGTACAAGATCTCTTTGTCCTGAATGCCTTTTTGGATGATTTTATTCTGAGTCAAATCTTTAAAAACAATCCCCTGCTTCGGGAAACCGTTTTTTGAAAGAAAGACCTTAAGTTGCTCTTTATCTCTGGAAGAAATCAAATCGTGGGTAATCTCGGTACTGAGACTCTTCGCATAGATTTCTATTTGACGATCCAAATCGATGTAGCACAACCACTCTTCATTGGCTTCAACAAATGGAATCATTGGATGCGCTACAAAAGAACCTTCACTAGCGATACCTATTCTCTGACCACTATGAATTAATCCTTGCAGGCATTTTTCCTTGACAGTAGCTTTCGGACCTTCAACGCGAGGTATTTCACCTGCAAAAGTTCCAAACTGATCTGTATCAAAATGCTGTATAACTTCTACTTGAATCCCAATGGACGCGAGAAGTGGAGCGATGATACGCTCTTTATGATGCTTGCTGACCAACAATACTTTGGAGGCTAATACTTCCATGTATCTGAAGCTTTAATTCGGAGTCTGAATTTTTGAATTGATCGAGGAGTTGCGATTTCATTGCTTTGAGTTCCTGGATTCTTAGTAAGGCCTGCGGATCTTCTGTTCCAAACATTTCTCGATGTGCCGTTGTTTTACGAGTGTGGAATGAAATCTTTTGTTGAAGGAGGTTGCATATAAGTTCTAGCCCCTCTTCAACAGTAAATTCTCCATTTATTAATTCGAGTTGATTTTGCATCCCATTAATTTTATTGCAAATTTGGCACATTTATTGCATAAGTAAATATATAATAATAATATTGCAAGCATTATAAAACGTTATGAACTATACACTCAATCAACTCCGTATCTTTTTAAAGATTGTCCAAAAGGAAAGCATCACGCGTGCAGCCGAAGAACTTTTTTTAACGCAGCCTGCTGTATCCATACAGCTCAAGAATTTTCAAGATCAATTTGATATTCCGTTAACAGAAATCGTCAATAAAAGACTATACGTTACCGAATTTGGTAAAGAAGTAGCAGCTGCTGCTGAAAAAATACTAGAAGAGGTTTATGCCATTAATTATAAAACAGCTCAATATAAGGGTCAGTTGAGTGGGCGCCTGCGTGTCAGTGTAGTTTCTACTGGTAAATATGTTATTCCGTATTTACTTGCAGATTTCATGAAAGCGCATCCAGGTGTGGAGTTAGTGCTAGATGTGTCTAACCGTGCCAATGTTGCACTTAATTTGGAGCGCAACGAAACTGACTTCTCCTTGGTTTCTGTGTTGCCTGATCGTCTCAATTTGGAGCAGATTCCTTGTATGAAAAACCAATTGTTTTTAGTGGGTAATGCCTCACTTATGATTGATCAGAAAAATTGGAGAAAACAACTAGAAAGCTTAACATGGGTTAAACGCGAAGCAGGTTCAGCAACGCGCAAAGCAATGGACGACTATTTAGCAAGTCATGAAATACATGTACGTAGAAATATCGAACTGACGAGTAATGAAGCGGTAAAACAAGCCCTCATTGCAGGTTTAGGTTATTCAATCATGCCGTTAATAGGCATCCGTAATGAATTGAAGTTAGGAGACTTGACTATCATTCCTATACCTGATTTACCACTTGAATCTACTTGGCGAATAGTTTGGCCGAAAGGCAAAAAGCACAACGGGGTAGCATTGGCATTCAAAGAATACCTCGAACAAAATATGTCCAAGATCATTGAAAAGAACTTCAGTTTTATTGATGGGCTTTCTGCTGTTCCGAAATCCATGCTTTGACCCATTGCATGAGTTGAGGATCCAAAGTTTGTTCCAAGCTGGCATATTCATTTATGTCACAACTTTTGCATTGTTGAAATAAGTGGTTAGCGCCATCAAGCAAGTAGAAAGTACTTTTATTCAAAGTAGCCGGAGTCATGTTTTTTCTAAAACTTTCCTGGTTGCTGATGGCTGGTACCTGGATATCTTGGGTCCCGTTGATCACCAAAAAAGGCAAATCGATTTTAGTTAAGTAAGTACGACTTTCAAAGGCCAAGAACTCTCGGGCCCATGCATTATTGAAAAAAGCACTCATTTGCTCCGATACATCTTTTTGTGTCGCGCCATCTAGAAGTTTCTTAGGGATGCTATCCCAATGGAGAGACAACCAGTCGTTAAACATTTTTGAAAATTCCTGGGTGCTACTTTTTAATGCTATTTCAGCCCCCGCCGCATAAAATCGCTGGTTCCAACGGCTTTCTTCTTCTGAAAAACCACTTGCTTTAGGAATAAAATACTGTTGTTCAATCAAGACTTCTTTGCCGTTATTCCCAATAGACGCAGCTTCGATGATTCCGGCTATATCTTGCGTCTGAACGGCAGCTCTTAATGCAGTCATGCCACCTTCAGAGTGTCCGTAGATATAAATTTGAGCTTTGGGGTAATTTTTTTTAAGTGCTTTAATAATTGCCAGCAAATCGTTGGCAAAATCGGTTTGCGTAGCTTCTTGAAATTTCCCGGAACTTTTGCCAACCCCTCGGTCATCATAGCGAAACGAGGAAATTTGATTGCGGCCTAAGTCATCAGCTAAAACCCAAAATGGTTTGTGGCCTAAAATTTCACAATTGCGGTCTTGTGCACCTGAACCCGATACAAGTATCACTAAAGGAAAACTACTGTTTTTCTCCAATTCGGGCATAATGAGTGTGCCTGCAATTTGGATCTTTTTAGCGGTTTTGATCAGGAGCTCTTGCTCAGAATATGGAAATGGTGCCTTTGGGTCTTGAAATTTCCCCGTTACTGCTTTGAGCGCTTGAATCTCTTTGTAGAAAACGGCATCCCAAGTCAAGCCTGATTGCGACATTTTCCCTACTAAAGAATCGCCTTTCAGTTTTGCACTATATGTGAGCCCGATCATTTTCCAGCTGAACCACAAACTATCCGAGAAAAGGGCAAAATCTTCCATTGTTTGTGGCTTCATTTTTGGTTGATCAGGAATAGTGATGGTTATAGAACCATCTCGACCAATACCTTTGACCTCTAGGTCCATCAATAAGGATTTACCTGCTACTTGAAAATTACTATGCCAAATACCTTGAATTTGTGAATGCGTTGTATACGTTATACTACAAAGGATAAACGTTAGTAAAAATAAATTGCGCTTCATGTCTATTTGTTTTATGTAATTAAGTATTTATGCATTTTTCTGATTCAAATCAATCAATTTCCGTCATACTAATCCTGATATTCAGGAAATAAAGAAAGAATCCCTTGCTCTGAAGCTTCGCAAATGCCACGTTCTGTAATGAGGCCACTAACAAGGCGTGCCGGAGTGACATCAAAACCATAATTGGCAGCTGGTGTTGTTTCGGGGCAAATCAAAACAGGTTCAATCTTTCCTGACGCAGATTTCCCGATGACGTACTTGACTTCATTTTGATCGCGTTCTTCAATAGGAATTTCCTTGATGCCATCGTTGATGCGCATGTCAAGTGTGGTTGATGGCAGTGCCACATAGAATGGAATTTCGTTGTCTTTGGCTGCTAAAGCCTTGAGGTAGGTGCCAATTTTATTGGCGACATCTCCCTGACGCGTGGTTCGGTCAGTCCCGACAATAACGAGATCAACCATCCCGTGTTGCATGAGGTGGCCTCCAGTGTTGTCAACAACGAGCGTATGCTTGACACCGTGTTTGGTCAGTTCGTAAGCCGTAAGATTTGCACCTTGATTGCGAGGTCTTGTTTCGTCGACCCAAACATGAACATCAATTCCTTTTTGTACGGCCTGATAAATAGGGGAGGTAATGGTGCCCCACTCAATACAACCGAGCATTCCGGCATTGCAATGCGTTAAGATATGAACGGTATCTCCCTTCTTTTTTTCAGAAATACGCTCAATCAAAGGCAATCCGTGTACCCCGATCATGCGACACGTTTCAATATCTTCCTCTACAATTTTTTGCGCTTCGTTCCAGGCAGCCTCTAAAAAGTCATCGGCCTCATCAAGCGCTTTTTGCATGCGGTCAAGGGCCCAAAATAGATTCACAGCCGTAGGTCTAGATGCGCGAAGTACCGAAAAAGCTTCGTCAAGGAAACTGCCGTCGAGGCCTTTGTTAATCAACTCGCGGACGGCTAAAAAAATACCGTAGGCTGCTGTAGCACCAATGAGTGGCGCTCCTCTGACAGTCATGCTTCTGATGGCGAGGTCTGCATCTTTGTATGTTTTCAATTTTACAACCACAAATTCATGTGGAAGTTGGCGTTGATCAATCACCTCGATGTCTCGTTCGGGTGTGGTCCAGATGGTTCTGAAGTTTGTGCTCATGTAATTGGATTAAAAAAAAAGCCCGACAAGCGGGCTTTAGAAATTTTAGAGGCCAAAAGCCGATTTGACTTGATCTACATAGTCGAGTTTCTCCCAGGTAAAGAGTTCGACCTCGCGTGTTACTTGTTTGCCATCTGGTGCAGTGAAGGTTTTTGTTACTACTTCATTTTTACGCCCCATGTGGCCATAGGCAGCTGTTTCTTGGTAAATAGGGTTGCGTAATTTCAAGCGTTGCTCGATAAAGTAAGGACGCATGTCAAAGATTTGACCCACTTTTACTGCGATTTCACCGTCAGTAAGGCCAACTTTAGCTGTTCCGTATGTGTTTACATACAAACCACAAGGTTCTGCTACTCCAATGGCGTAAGAAACCTGAACTAATACTTCATCACACAAGCCAGCAGCTACTAAGTTTTTGGCAATATGACGCGTTGCGTAGGCAGCAGAACGGTCAACTTTAGAAGGATCTTTTCCAGAGAAAGCACCTCCACCGTGTGCACCTTTACCACCGTAAGTATCGACGATGATTTTACGACCTGTAAGACCGGTGTCACCGTGTGGCCCACCAATTACAAACTTACCAGTTGGGTTGATGTGGTAAGTAATTGCGTCGTTGAAAAGTGCTTGAATTGACGGAGAAAGCTTTGCTTTAACACGTGGAATAACGATCTCAATGATGTCTTTTTTGATTTTTGCAAGCATCACAGCTTCGTCAGCGAAGTCGTCGTGTTGTGTAGAAACAACAATAGTGTCGATGCGCTGCGGAACATTGTCATCGGAATATTCAATGGTTACCTGTGACTTGGCATCCGGTCTGAGGTAAGGAATGAGCGCTGCGTCGTTGTTGCGAATCAAAGACATTTCCTCTAAGATTTTGTGTGCCAAATCAAGAGCTAACGGCATGTAGTTAGCGGTTTCTTTAGTGGCATAACCAAACATCATACCTTGGTCACCAGCACCTTGGTCTTCAGGGTTTTGACGCTCTACACCTTGATTGATGTCTGAAGATTGCTCGTGAATGGCAGATAGAATACCGCAAGAATTGGCATCAAACATATATTCAGATTTCGTGTAGCCAATCTGACGAATGGTTTCACGTGCAATTTTCTGAACATCTAGATAAACTGTAGACTTTACTTCACCTGCCAATACAACCTGCCCCGTAGTAACGAGGGTTTCACAGGCTACTTTTGAAGAAGGGTCAAAAGCCATAAAGTTATCGATGAGTGCATCGGAAATTTGATCCGAAACTTTGTCTGGGTGTCCTTCTGAAACGGACTCAGATGTAAACAAATATGCCATTAGTTGATTTTATTAGAGTGCAAAGTTACGAAATAAATTTACTTCCTTCTCGGACAACTTTACGCAGTAAAGGATTTGGTCTGTAGCGATCTTCACCATATTCTGCGAAAAGTTTTTCGAGTTTTTCCAAGACCCAAGCGGGCCCTAATTCATCGGCCCAAGCAAGTAGACCTTTGGGGTAATTGACCCCTTTGGTCATGGCGAGGTCAACTGCTTGTGGGCTAGCTACCTGCATGAACAACGCATCGGCGGCTTCATTGATGAGTAATACAATAATTCTTTCAAAAATATAGGTACCTAATTGGGAATCCTCGTTTGCCGCTGCCGCTTGTATATTTTCACCGTAGTCGTAGAAGCCCCGACCAGTTTTACGGCCTAAAAAACCGGCTTCCATGTGTCTTTTTTGCGTAAATGAAGGTTTGAAGCGTGGATCAAAATAAAAGGCCGCAAAAACGGTTTCAGTCACTGTATAATTGATATCATTTCCAATATAGTCCATGAGGGTGAAGGGCCCCATTTTGAATCCGCCAATATGTGTCATGGCCCAATCTATGGTTGCAAAATCAGCAATTCCTTCTTCGTAGATGCGCAGCGCTTCGCCATAAAACGGCCGCGCGACTCTGTTTACAATAAATCCGGGGGTATCTTTACAAACAACAACTGTTTTGTTCCAATGAGTAATGAGATCTTCAACAAAGTTCGTAACATCAGCCGCTGTGGCTACACCCGGAATCACTTCTACAAGAGGCATCAGTGTAGCTGGATTAAAGAAGTGAATGCCTAAAAAACGGCTAGGATTTTGCAAGCAAGCACCTATCGATGCAATGGAGAGTGAAGAAGTATTGCTTGCTACAACACAGTTCGGTGAAACAATTTGCTCGAGTTGTTTGAATAACTCATGCTTGATAGCAAGATTTTCAATAATGGCTTCAATGACTAATGAAGCATCTTGGTGCTCATATAAATGAATTGAATAACTCAGGTTTGCCTTCACTTCTTGTGCAAAAGCTTCGGTAATTTTTCCCTTTTCTACTAATTTATCGAGGCTCGCATTGATTTGTTTTTCTGCTTTGAGCAGTTGTTCAGAGTTCGTGTCCGATAATACAACCTTGTGCCCTGCTTGTGCAGCAACTTGTGCAATGCCAGCACCCATCGTGCCTGCTCCAATTACGCCAATTTGACCTTTCATCTTAGTTTCCGTTAAATTCAGGGCTTCTTTTTTCAAGAAAGGCTTGTACACCTTCTTTGAAGTCATGGGTTTGCCCAGCTTGTGTTTGTAATTTTACTTCAAGTGCCAACTGAGTCGTTAGATCTTGGTTAAAGCCAGCATCCACGGCTTTTTTGGTGAGGCCTAGCGCTTTGGTGGGCATTTTTGCCAATTGTTGCGCTAATTGCCCGATAACACTATCAAAGTCATTGTCCGAGACAGCTTTGTATATCATGTTCATTTTTTCGGCGTCTGTGGCCATTACTTTTTCACCTGTCATCATGAGGGCCAAGGCTTTTTGCGCTCCGACAAGTCTTGGCAAAAAGAAGGTTCCACCTGAATCTGGAATGAGACCAATTTTAGAAAATGCTTGGATAAATGCAGCACTCTCTTTAGCTAATACGAGGTCACAGGCCAAGGCTATATTTGCGCCAGCTCCTGCTGCTACACCGTTAACCGCTGCAATGACGGGTTTTTCCAGTGCCCTGATTTTTAAAATAATTGGATTATAATGTTTGGCTACAATTTCTTGAAGTGCTGGCCCTTGAGGGTCAGTTGCTTCGGCGAGGTCTTGCCCGGCGCAAAATGCTTTTCCTTCACCGGTGAGTACCACAACTCTAACGTGCGCGTCAGTGGCACAACGATCTAATGCTGCTTGTAGCTCAAGTGCCATTTCTTTGTTGAAAGCATTGAAAACTTGTGGCCTATTGAAAGTGAGCGTACATATGCCGTTTTCGAGTGTTTGATTTAATGTAGACATGTCTGTTATTTTTGATAGCGATGGAGCAAAGCCTGAGCACGCTCCTTCATGATTTTTCTTAATTCAAGCGGTTCTAAAACTTCTACCTCGCCAGCATAACCGAGTAAATTTCTGATGAATTCTTCAGAAATTAAAATGCATAATTCAAAGTAATGAAATTGCGCTTCCTCTTTGATGAAATGTTGAGAACTATGTAAAGGCTGTGAGGCAATGTATCTTGCGGCTACAGGTTCAGCTTTGAGTATAATTTTTTTTGGTTGCCCTTTGTAGGCGGTGATACCCACGGCATTCTGAAAGTATTGAGCGGCGTTAAAATCTGTAGGAATCTCGGCTACTTCTTCTAGTAGCTGAAGGTCACTCATGCGGTCTAGCGCAAAAGTGAGGATGTCTTGTTTTTGTTGGTCAAAGCAAATGAGGTACCAGCGATTGCGGTATTCTTTAAGGAACAGCGGACTGACCTTCCTTGGCTTTGAAATCTGTTGCTGAAATGAGGTGTATAAAAACCAAACGCGTTTTTTGGAACGAATGGCTTCTAATAAGGTGGGTAAATAGTCGTTGCCACCACTAGAAAACGCCGCTTCAAATTGGATGTATTTCGAAATCTCTTGGCTTTCTTCGGTGTCTCCGACAGCAACGCGGTCAACGATTTTGTCGATGGCCGAACCAAATTGTTGAAAGAATGGCACTTCTCGAAATTGCTGCAAGGTCGATACTGCAAAACGAATAGAGGACAGTTCGTCCTCAGAAAGCGGTACATCGTTAATACTGAATTGCGGATCTTCATAGAAATAGCCGCCATTTTTTTTGCTATAGCGAATAGGAGCATCATGCTCCATTTTCATATTGAAAAGGTCTTTTTCAATCGTTGAAGCACAAATATGGGCTCCAGATTCTGATCCAAAAAGCGCTTCCTCACACGCAGAACGGAGATCTTCTTTGGAAGGAAAACGCTTGTATTTATTGCGCAACATCCGATCGATGATGCGGTAACGAATCAGCGCATTTTTTATGTGAGGCATTAGTTGAGTTCAGCCTTTTGTTGGTATCCGAATAATTCAAAAAACTTGATGGCTTTGACCACTTCATATGGGACATCCTCTTCCCAACTTTGCGCATTGGCTTTGATTTTACTCAATACATCGTCTGAGAGGATGTGAAGTAGGGAAGGGTCGTATTCTTGTAGCGCCGTGATTTTATCATTGGCTTGCATGTAATTGAGCAGGCCAATCATGTTTTCAGGGAGTTTGATATTACCAAGGTGATACAAACTGCCATCTTCCACATTCAGTGCGGGGTAAATATACAACTTCACATTATGTCCGAAGCCACGCCCGAATGCTTCGAGAAGCCCGCCTGGCAGGTTGTCGTAATATTTTTCATCAAAAATAATATGCAGGTTGTAAATACCCATGATTACGCCCACCAAATTTCCTCTTGCGATGGAAGATAGGTATTCAAGCATTTTGTAGTGCTTGAGGTAATTAGAAACCATCACGGTATAACCTAATGAGCCTAGTAATTCTGCGCGGTCAAGGAAATCTTTATCTGAGATTTTTCCATCGGCGGTGAGGTCTTTGAGCGTGAGTTCAAAAACAACTTCGAGGTTTTCTGGCTTGACGCGCTTCTCTTTGGCAAAAGCTGCACGTGCACGTTCAATCATGTCGATATGAACCTTTGTGACGGGTCTGAAACGGCCACGCATCAACAAAATGTTCTTCTTGTAAAGCGCAGTTGACGGTTGTAAGACATTTTTGGCGAGGTCAAACATGGTGGCATTGGTGATGCCGCGGCGCACTAAATTGAGGGCGATGATTCGGTTGTCCATGTTTTCAAAGTCAGGACCCGAAATCCGCAACATGTCAATTTCCATGCGATCAGGTGGCAGTCGGTGCACGATGCCATCGATGAAGCTGTCGATGTCTCCGGATTGAAAATAACAGGCATAAATGAGGTTCACACCTAAAATACCTAGTGCTTCTTGTTGGGCTTTATGGCTGTTGTCGTGCATTTTGATGTGCAAAATGACATCATTGGGTTTTTTATTGAGCCCAAGCTGAAAACGCAGCCCAACCCAGCCCTGACCTTGATTGGTCTTGTGATAATTCAATGATTCTACCGTATTGCAAAAAGCAAAAAAGCGCGCATCGCGATTCTTGACTGGCAAAATATCCTGAAGTTTCTTGAATTCTGTTTGTAGCATGGTCACCAAGCGCTCTTCACAAACGTAGCGGATGGTTTCGCCATACATGGAATCAGAAACTTTCATGTCGTAGGCAGATTGCGTGTAAGCGATAGTCCCTGAGCTTCCGCCAGCTTTGAAAAAATTAGCAGCAACTTCTTGCCCTGCTCCAATTTCTGCAAAACAGCCATAGATGTCTGGCGTTAAGTTGATTTTTAACGCTTTGTCTTCGGTGGTAAGTCTGTTGGCACTCATGTTAGTGTGGATCTTTGAAATTAGGATTGGAGGTAAAAGAGTTGTCTGTCAAGGTAAGCAAGAACTTTTTAAGCAAATATTTTTCTTGCGCGCTGAGTTGTACACCTCCTTGGTTGGCAAATTCGATGAGCGGATCAATGGTTGGCGAAAGGTGAACGCCTGATGAATATTGTTCAATGACTTCATCTAAGGTCTGAAAACGGCCGTCGTGCATGTAGGGCGCAGTGAGGGAAATATTGCGCAGCGTAGGCACTTTGAATTTGCCATAATCTTCAGGATTATTGGTTACGGCTCCTCGACCAAGGTCGGTAAAGTTGGCATCTAGACCATTATTGCTATACTTTTTGACGCGCATGAGCGGGCCGTTGTGGCAATGAAAGCAATCGGCACCATTTAAACTTTTGAAGAGGTC
>JBIPMW010000095.1:0-7297 GCA_044376455.1 Crocinitomicaceae bacterium
AATGTCGTCATTGAAGACGATGTCGAAATTGGCGCCAATAGCACTATTGATCGTGCTACTATGGGCTCAACTTATATCCGCAAAGGCGTCAAGATGGATAACCTTTGTCAAATCGCCCACAATGTAGACGTCGATCAACACACGGCAATGGCAGCGCAAGTCGGCATTGCGGGTTCTGCCAAGATTGGTAAACACGTCATGATAGGCGGTCAAACCGGAATTGCCGGTCATCTCAGCGTGGCAGATCACACCAAAATTGTGGCTCAATCTGGCATCCCATCCACCGTGAAAAAAGCGGATACCCTTATGGGGACACCTGCTATACCAATCAACGACTACAAACGCTCACACATTGGATTTCGGAAACTCCCCGGCCTCATCCAAAAAATATTTGAGCTCGAAAACAAACTCAACGATCTGCTCAAAAACAAATAAGCATGACAGAAAAACAACGAACACTCAAACAAAGCATCGTTTTTGAAGGTGTTGGCCTGCATACCGGAGAAAAGGTTCGCCTCGAAATCTTACCTGCACCCGCCAATCACGGTTACAAATTCCAACGCATTGACCTTGAAAATCAGCCAATTATCAAAGCAGATGCCGATTTAGTTGTTGCCACTGACCGCGGCACAACGCTTGAGGCAAATGGTGCCAGAGTTTATACCACAGAACATGTACTTGCTGCCCTATACGGCTGCCAAGTAGACAACGCCCTCATCCAACTAGATGGCCCTGAAATTCCAATCATGGATGGTAGTGCTTTGCTTTTTGTGCAAGGCATTGAAGCTGTTGGTTATGAAGAACAAGACGCTGACCGTGAGTACTTTGAACTCACCGAAAATATTCCGTGGGAAGATACCGAAAAAGGCATCGAATTTTTAGCCATTCCCGATGTGAACTATCGCGTTACGGTCATGGTCGATTACAAATCCCCTGTACTCGGCACACAACATGCCAGCATGTACCATATCGGCGAATTCAATAAAGAAATTGCACACTGCCGCACTTTTGTTTTTCTCCGAGAACTCGAAATTTTAGCAAAAAACAACCTCATCAAAGGTGGCGATCTCGACAACGCTATCGTACTCGTAGACCGCGCTGATGTCCAGCAAGCAGAACTCGACGAGCTCGCTGAGCTCCTGGGCAAAGAAAAACTCCAAGTAAACCTCGATGGCATTGGCGTACTCAATAGCAGCAAACTACAATGCGAAAATGAGCCGGCCAGACACAAACTACTCGACATCATCGGCGATCTTGCTTTGGTCGGGAAACCCATCAAAGCGCATATCCTTGCTGCACGCCCAGGACATTCTGGCAACGTCCGTTTTGCCAAAGTGCTCAAGGAGCAAATTAAAAAACAACAGCAAAAAGGTAGGGTGTTCGACCTCGAAAAAGAACCGCTCTACACCACTCAAGATATCGAGCGCATGCTCCCGCATCGCTACCCATTCTTGATGGTGGACAAAATCTTAGAAATTCATCCCGAATCGATCGTTGGTGTAAAAAATATCACCATGAACGAGCCAATTTTTACAGGACACTTTCCAGGAAATCCAGTATTTCCGGGTGTTTTGCAAATAGAAGCAATGGCACAAGTCGGTGGTATTTACGCGCTTTCCCAAGTCGAAGATCCACACCTCTATTCCACGTACTTCATGAAGATTGACAACGTGCGCTTCAAACAAAAAGTAGTGCCCGGTGACACCGTCGTATTCGAATTGGTCCTCACTTCTCCTATCCGCAGAGGTTTAGTTGAAATGAGCGGGACTGCCTACGTCAATGGAAAAGTGGTATCCGAAGCCAGCATGTTGGCACAAATCATCAAAGACAAAACAGAATGATTTCAAATCTCTCTTCGATTTCCAAGGATGCGCAAATAGGCCAAAACGTCCGTGTTGATCCTTTTGCTGTCATTCACGAAGATGTCATCATTGGCAATGGTTGTCATATCCATTCCAATGCAGTTCTTTATCCCGGCACACGCATAGGCGAAGATTGCGACGTTTTTCCAGGAGCTTCAGTGGGTGTCATTCCACAAGACCTCAAATTCAGTAATGAATACACCACCGTAGAAATTGGCAATCACACCAAAATACGCGAGTGCGTCACTATTCATCGCGGCACCAACGACAAACTCAAAACCAGTATCGGTGACAACTGCCTACTCATGACCTACGTGCATGTTGCACACGACTGTCAAATTGGTAACAACGTTATCTTGGCAAGCTATACAGGTTTATCCGGGCATGTGGTCATTGACGACTGGGCCATCCTTGAAGGCAAAGCTGCTGCGCAACAATTTGTACACATTGGCAAACACGCCTTTATTGGCGGAGCTTCCTTGATCAGAAAAGATGTTCCTCCGTATGTCAAAGCGGCCAGAGAACCTTTAGCCTTTGCCGGTGTTAATTCTGTAGGGTTGCGCCGTCGTGGATTTACCGAAGAGCAAGTCAGAGAAATCGAAGATATTTACCGCGTTCTGTATGTCCAAAATAGCAATATTTCAAAAGGCATGAAAGCCCTAGAGACTGCAACTTCATCAGCACTCCTGACAGAAATCACCCAATTTATTCAAAACTCTGAAAACGGCGTTATTCGCGGCATGATATGATTCATCGTGGACAAGAACTCACCCTTCTCATCACTGCCTACGCATTTGGTGGAAGAGGTATTGCAAGATTGCAAGAGAATGACCAACACTTCACTATTTTTGTAGATAACGCTTTTCCCGGTCAAACAGTTCGTGCAAAAATTGAGACCAAGCGCAAGAACTTTGCCGAAGCCAAATTACTCGAAGTTATTGAGCGTTCTGCAGACGAACAAAGCAATCTCTTTCAAGAAATTTCAGGTGGGCCCTATATCCATGTTCCAGTTGCCATTCAGGAAAAATACAAGCAAGAAAGCACCCTAGAAACTTTTTCTCGCCTCAGTGGCCTCAGAGATAGCCCAGAAAAATTTGATGTTTTCATTTCATCCCCGGCACACTATCACTACCGCAACAAGATGGAATACAGTTTTTCCTGTATAGAGCACGACCTTGAAACCGGAGAAGAACTTGACGACGCTTTTGCACTCGGCTTTAAAAGAAGAGGAACATGGTGGAAGGTAGAAAGTCTCAATAAACCCAGCGGTTTATTTGACGAAGCCTGGGAATCCAAACTCAAGGAACTGCGCCTCTACCTCAAACAAACCAATTTGCCGGCTTGGCATCCGCCACAAAAAAGAGGTTTCTTCCGACATATTGTAGTCAGAAAGTCATTTTTAAAAGATGAATTGCTGATCAATCTCGTCACCTCATCCGAAGGTTTAGAATCATTTGATTTAAAAGCATTTATAGCTTTTTTAATCGCATTACATCCTGGGCGTATTGCAGGTCTGTGGCATACCATAAACGACAACGTCGCTGATCGCGCAAAAATTGAAAATGGATCCTCTACCCTGTTGCACGGTGCTCCGGTCATTGAAGAAGAGTTATCCGGTTTACACTTCCAGATTTCGATGGAAAGCTTCTTTCAGACGAATCCCGCTTGCGCAGAATTACTTTACGCAAAAGCCCTCGACTATTTGTTTGACGAACCCTTTGAAGACGGAGACATCGCCATGGATTTATTTTGTGGCACCGGCACCATTGCTCAGCTCATGGCCAAACGCAATCCGAATGTCCGCATAATTGGTGTAGACATCGTCGAGAAAGCCATTGCTGATGCCAAAGAAAATGCGCTCAAGAATCAAATAAAAAGTGTAGAATTTTTTGCGGCTGATGTTGGTAAGTTCCTCAAAGAGTACCCAGCATTTCAAGGTAAAATCAAGCGCATCATGCTAGACCCTCCAAGAGCGGGTATTGCCCCTAAAACCTTGCAAAAAGTACTCGCCTTGGGCGCAGAAACAATCGTTTACATCAGTTGTAATCCTGCTACACAAGCTCGGGATGCCAACACCCTCGCAATGGCAGGCTACCAACTTGAAAAATACGCTTTGGCCGATCAATTCCCGCATACAGGGCACATAGAATCTATTGCAAAATTCGTAAAGCATGAAGGTTGAAATCATCGCAATTGGTGACGAACTGCTCATCGGACAAACAGTCAATACCAATGCCGCTTGGTTAGGGCAAGAATTCAGTTTAAGGGGCTATCAGATCTCTAGAACCTTGTCCATTGCCGATGACCCCCAGCAGATCATATCGACGCTCGAAACGCTTTTACCAGATACCAACTGTGTCATCATCACGGGCGGCCTTGGCCCCACCAAAGATGACCTTACCAAACACACCCTAGCTGCTTATTTCAATTGTGAACTAGCCATTCACGAAGCAACATTAGCGCAAATTGAAGCATTTTTTGAGAGCAGAAACAAACCCATGTTGGAAGTAAATATTCAACAAGCGGCACTGCCGACCTGCGCAAAAATCCTCAAAAACAGAAGAGGCACGGCAGCAGGTATGTGGTTTGAAAAAGAACAAGTCATTTACATTTCATTGCCAGGTGTTCCCTATGAAATGAAAACCATCATGACTGAAGAAGCTTTTCCGCTCATCGAACAACGCTACGGTAAAAGTGCTCTTTTTCACAAAACCATCCTCACACAAGGCATCGGTGAATCCTTCCTCGCTGAACAAATCAAAGATTGGGAAGACCGCGTCCGTGAGTCCGGACTCAGCTTGGCCTACCTCCCGTCGCCAGGTCTTGTCAAGTTAAGACTCACCTCCTACAAAGGAAAAGAAGAAGAACCACTCATATTATCCTTTTTTCAAGAGCTCCAAGATCGCCTCCCTGAAGCTATTTTTGGTGAGGAAGAACAAACACTTGCTGGCGTGCTCGGAACATTGTTATTGCAAAGAAATGCCACCATTGGAACCGTTGAAAGTTGTACAGCTGGGCTCCTTGCAAATACCATTGCCTCTATTGCCGGTGCTTCAGCCTATTATCAAGGTGCACTGCTTACCTATTCCAATGATTTGAAGCATCGCATCGCCGATGTTTCTGCTTCAGCTCTTGAACAATACGGTGCTGTTAGCGAACAAGTCGCTAAGGAAATGGCAGCCAATGGAAAGCGAATACTTGGTGTTGACTACTGTTTGTCTACTACTGGTGTTGCTGGCCCAACCGGTGGCACTCCTGACAAACCAGTCGGATTGGTTTGGATTGGCCTGAGTGGCCCTCATGGAACCATTGCAAAAAGTTTCCGCTTCGGAGACAACCGTCAGCGCAATCTCGACATGACGGTACTCAGCGCACTGAATTGGCTGCGCTACCAATTAGTCTGCGACTAAATCCTTAACTTTGTGCCATGTCGCAACTGAAGCAACTCCCTATCATGGAACACTTTTACACACTGCAAGGTGAAGGATTTCATTCAGGACGGGCTGCGTATTTTATTCGCTTAGCAGGTTGCGATGTCGGTTGTGTATGGTGTGATGTCAAAGAAAGCTGGAACATCCATCAAGACCAATACATGACAATAGCTCAGATCATGGATGCCATTGCCCAGACACACACTGATTTTGTGGTCATTACCGGCGGCGAACCTACCATGCATGACCTCACCTCCTTAACGGAAGCACTTCAAAATGCTGGATATGAAATTGCCCTTGAAACAGCCGGCGTACATGCGCTCAAAGGTCACATTGACTGGTATTGTTTTTCGCCAAAAAAATTCAAACAACCTATTGAAGAAGCTTACCACAAAGCCAATGAACTCAAAGTGGTCATTGCACATCCATCGGATTTTGAATGGGCAGAAACGCACGCCAACAAAGTTGGCCCAAATTGTAAATTATACCTTCAAACCGAATGGGAAAAGCAAGATCGCTTCTTGCCCCAGATCATAGACTACATCAAACGCAACAAAAAGTGGAAAATCTCGTTACAATCGCATAAATACATGCAGATTCCATGAGGCTTTCCCTCCTATTCGTTCTACTTCTTGTTTTTCCCATTAGTGCTTGTGCCCAAGCGCCCTTCCCTTATTCAACTCAAAGTAAAAAGGCTATCAAACTTTTTGAGGAGGCCCAACAAGCACCCACTGAACAAAGAAATCCACATACTTTTGCTTTGAACTACGATGCTGGCATCTCCCTGTTAGACCAAGCCCTTGCCAAAGATTCTAATTTTTGGGAGGCAGCACTGCTCAAAGCCGAATTCTTGGACTATCAACGCAATTATGCAGAAGCAGCCCAATATTATCAAAGAGCGCTCACCATCGACCCGAGTCACAGCATTAGTGGCAGCACCTATTTTTATTTGGCTGCTTGTCAGATGAGCATCGGTGAATATACGGACGCCTTGAAAAATATCAACCGATTTATCCAAAATCCAAATGCCAAAGAAAATTTAATCAATCAAGCCTATCAGATGCGCGCTTGTGCTGAATTCTCCATTCAAGCACTCGCTCAGCCTATTGAATTCAAACCTGTTAATGCGGGCGAGGGCATCAATACTATTTTACCTGAATATTATCCAACCCTAACGGTGGATGGCCAATTATTGCTCTTCACAAGGCGCTTACCAATGTCAGAACCAACAGATGAACAAGAGGATTTTTATGTATCCAGATTCAATGAAAAAACGGGTTCTTGGGCTGAGGCCAAAGCCATGCCTCCCAATATCAATACTTCATGGAATGAAGGCGCCCCAACTATTTCGGGTGATGGAAAAAAAATCATATTCGTAGCCTGTACTGATAATTCAGGAGTTAATTACGGTGCCAATCGGACAGGTAAAGGTTCTTGTGATCTCTTTATTACTGAAAAAATAGGCAATCAATGGACCAATCCTATCAATTTACCTGGTGGCGTCAATACGTCAAATTGGGAGACCCAACCTTCGCTTAGTGCAGATGGCAACACCCTGTATTTCATCCGAGCCATCCGCAGCCGTGAAGGCCGTTCTAATTCAGATATTTATGTGTCTCAGCTGCAAAGTAATGGGCTTTGGTCTGAAGCTACGAGGTTGTCCAACACCATTAATTCGTCTCAAAACGAAGAATCAGTACAAATTCATCCTGATGGCAAAACCTTGTATTTCGCTTCAAGGGGTCATGTAGGGCTTGGAGGATCAGATCTATTCGTGAGCCAGCTCAACGATAACGGCCAATGGTCGAAACCCATCAATTTAGGCTATCCTATCAATACAAGATTTGATGAAAATTCATTGCTTGTTTCGGCACAAGGTGATATTGCATTTTTTGCTTCCGACAGAGAAGGCGGCTATGGGAGTTTAGATATTTATTGGTTCGAACTACCTGAATCTTTGCAAGCAACCCAAACTTTTTACTTTGAGGGTTTGGCATTTGATGC
>JBIPMW010000007.1:0-22664 GCA_044376455.1 Crocinitomicaceae bacterium
TCTAACGTGGAGTATTCAAATTGGTGGTTTTGGATTCGTTCTTCCCAACATTGTGGCTCGCTAACTGAAGTATAATTTTCTATTGAAACGTGGTTGAGGTTGTTGGCCTCGCAAATAAAGCTCGGAAAGGTTTTGAGGTTTGCTTTTAAGGATAATTGAAACAATTCTGGAACGGCTACAGTTGTGATGCTGTCCAATGATGGCGTATTCAAATCTATTATGGCGAGAAGTGGTAGCGAGTCCACAAAAATCAGCTTCTTTAAAACTTGACTTTCAATGGATAAAACTTCGAGATTTTTAAAATTGGGTAAAACCAATATGCTGTCGACATATTCAAAGTCAAGGCTCAGCAGCTCTTGTTGGGTATTTTGCTTACTAGAAAAAAAATCGTCGATGTCTTTTTGTTGGATGTTTTTGCCCGTGAAATAACCTTCCGACAAGGTAAATTGCCCAAAATAGGTGAAAGAAAGGCAGCAAAAAATGAGCAGAGAATAAAAATTCATGGTTTAAGAATGAAAGAGTTTGTATTTTTTGAAAGGTACTCCTTTTTTGAAGTTATAGGACATTTGCGTATCGATATCTTGCTAACTTTAAACAAAAACAAACTATGAAAAAACTACTTCTTCCTATTTTATTATTTTGTGGTGTCCAGACATTGCAAGCTCAATTGAGTATTGATGCGCAGGTGAAATACGCCTATAATACCAGTGCATTATTCAATAAAAACATCTCTGATTTAGGAGCTTCTCAAGATTATGACTTTGCATTCAATTCAAATTATGGCGCGGCCTTAAATGTGAATTACGGAAAAATTGGCATTGGTGCTGAACTGCTTTTAGGCTCACTCAGAGGTGCTTACCAAGGTACAGTTGTGGCAGCAAATTCGTCTTATACATCTGAAGTAAATTTGGACCTGACACAAATTCCAGTTTACCTCAGAGTGGGTGGTGCAAAAGGATCTTTTGGAGAGTTTGGTGTGGTATTGCACAATGTAAAAAATGCAACCTATAGCGCAACCAATGACGTGAATTTGTCTAATTACTCTTTTGATGCAACGGCACGTTACCAAAGTTTTATGGGGTATATGGTCGGTGTTGGTGGCAGAATGAGTTTGCCTAAAATTCCAGTGATGTTGTCTATTAGTGCTAGATTCATGTATAGCACCGCAGATGCAAAAGGTGTTGATGCGCTTGGCTTACCTTTGGATGGCTACCCGACATATTACAAAACCAATGCAGCTTCCGTTGGCTTGCACGCTGGGCTTGTTTACAGCTTTGAATAGCCAACGCTATAGAATTAAAAAAAGGCGCCCGAAAGCGCCTTTTTTTGTTGGAGAGTTATTGTTTCTAGTTCTTTACAAGATGAACAAAACCGTGTAAAGTATATTGCGTTTTTTCTTTGTTATCGTATTTGTATTTTTCACTATTCGGAGTAACCATGTAGAAGTACACACCTTCTTCAAGTGGTGTTTCGGTTTGATCTGTTCCTTTCCACTCGTTCTGGTAGTTGCTGTTTTCGTAAACAAGATTTCCCCAACGATTGAAGATCTGAATACTGACTTGCGTGTAGTCTTCTTTGTTTTTGATAATCAAGAATTCATTGATGTTGTCGTTGTTTGAGGTCAAGACATTCGGTACCACTAACGGACATTGGTTGTAAACGCGCACCACAGGTGAGGTAACAGACTTTGCACATTGGTCCATGACATAAACCTGGAAGTTATTGAGGTAAGGCTGCAAAATATTTGGTGCCACAAAAACGGTATCGTTGTTTGGGAAATTGCCTGGCCCCCAGAGGTAATTGTAAGGTGGTATACCGTCAATGACCGAACAGAAGATGTTGGTTCCTTCACCTAAATCAGCACAAACATTGAGAGAATCTACGGCGCCAATGCTCATAGGTACGTAATCAATGATGTTCAACGAGATGGATGTCGTGTCAAACGTGCCATCGCAAGGGCTCGGAACGATTACATTGAAGTTTACGGTTTCAGTGCCTTCTGTAATGAAGTCGAGAATTGCTGAAATTCCGATGGTATCAGAGGCAACACCAGCTGGGATAATGAGCGTGTCGTTGATGAATGGGTAGTCATCGCCATTGGTAGCAGAGCCACTCAGGCTGATAAATACCATGAGGTTTGAGGTGAGGTCAGTTCTTTTGACGATAAAGCCTGCAAAACCGCAGTCCTCGATAAGCTCGGTTGGCCCGGTTACATCGACTTCAATTGGCACCTCAATCTGGCAAGCTACCACACGATAGCCAAAAGTTCTGATTTTGGTATTGATCAGTACACCGTTGCGCCATTCTTTAACCGCTACCCCGGCCACAAAGTTTCCGATGAGGTTTGGCGTAAAGGTCATCATGCCTGTTACAGGATCAATAGTTACACTTGAACCTGCACCAAAAGGCACGAATTCAGTAAATGTAGGGTTCCAACTAACAGGGGTATAAGGTGCTGCAGTTTCTGGATCAGGAACCACATTCGTGAGGCTTCCGCCTAGGAACGGCGACATCAGTTCATAACTCAAGGAGTCTCCATCTGGGTCAAAAGCAGAATGGTCAAAGTCAAGGGTATTTTGAGAACACAAAACAAGCGGTGGGTAGTTGATGAAGCGTGCACCTTGATTATGAACTGCCACAAGCGCTTGCCCAGGAACGTAGGTAGTAAGCGTAATGCCGTTTCCTGCGGGGTCTACGATGTTGTCAATGGCGCCAGTCCAGCAACAACGCTGATAAGAAATGTAATAACCGCCGGGGCTCAATGGCATGGTAACGGTATCAACATATATAGCGCGCTCAACGCAAATATCATTTGGAACAGTAACACACGGATCGTCATAGACTACTGGAAGGATGTTCTGAGAAAAAACATCAATATAGCGAACGGTATAAATACTGCCGTCTGCATTGAAAATAGTATAGTTCAAAGGGTTATCAAAGGCAGTGGCCGAGTTGCAGTCACGGTAGATTTCAATGGTGATTTTGTACTGATTGTTACCTAAGGAATCGTAATAGATTTCACCTCCAATGATGTGGCTAGCCCAGCTTGAGAAGGCACTTAAGAGTGAGAAAATCAGGACAAAGTAGAGTTTTTTCAAAGTCATGTTTTATAAATTGTTCGCGAAGGTACAAACTAAGCACTTGAAAGCCATGTGATAAGTTTGTATATTCGTTGTTTATGGTCAATTTGAGGTACTTTGTTGCAATTTTCTTGAGTATCTGGGCTTGTTTGACACAGGCTCAGACCGAGGAACAGTTGCGTAAAGCTTTACAAAAAACCACTGACAAGACGTCAAATTTGCAAGCAAGGCTGCATCTACTTTCATATTTAGAGCAAACCAATAAAGCTACCTGGATTAATGAGTTAGAACAACTAGAAGATCAAGCACTTGCATATAATAAAAGAAATGATCAAAAGATAATTGCATTGCTGCTCAGTGAAAAAGCAATCTATCTTGGTGCTACCACTGAGGCTGCAGAAATTTTTCAAACTAATTTAAAGGCATATACTTTTACTGACAAACAACTGGAGTGGAGGAGAAAATTGCTGGCTTTTGCCTTTGCACCTTCACAACCTGAGCTAAGTTTTAGCAGTTTGTTGTCATACAGTAGGCGCTTTTTAAAAAACAAAGAAACGGCGCAGCTGTATCAAATTCAGGCTGCAAAGTACGTGGCTTTTGGTCAAATTGATTCAGCTTTAGTTTTCAGCGATCAAGCCGTCCAGATTGCCAAACGATCTGAAGGTAGTTGGACACTCATCAATGCTTTACAAGCTCAGGCTGAGGTTCTTTGGCAAGCCAATTTGTTAGATCAAGCGGTGCAACGTGCCATTTTTTCATTGCAATTAGCGGAAGAAGCACAGTTACCTTATTTTAAGATCAGGCCGCTCATTCTGATTGCAGCAATTTCGCTCGAGGTGGGTAATATCGAGCAAACCATTGCCTATGCCAAAAGAGCACAAAACTTAGCCAATAAATTCCAAGATGAGTTGTATTTGGCCTTTGCTTCTTTGATTTTAAGCGAACATTATTTGCAAGCCCAACAAACCACGCGTGCTCAAATTAATCTCAATTTTGCATTGGCGTATTTTAATAAAATCAATAATCATGAAGCGCTCAATAGGGCAATACTATGTCAGGCCAGCATTGCCGATGCTCGCAATCAGGATGCCAATACTTATTTTCTTCAACTAGAGCAGTTCTTGAGTACATCAACACATACGACGTTATCAGATAAGTTTCATTTGGAGTATGGCAAGTATTTTTTAAAGAAAAAGCAATTTGGTTTGGCAGAAAAGCACTTCAATGCTGTTTTAGACCACATCAATTCAAGTGACCAAATTAGGCCCCAAATTGCCATTGCGTATGCCTTACTGGCAAAAATTAAAGCTCAAAAAGGAGACCTTAACGCTGCCATGAAATACCAACAAGCTTATTCTGACTGGTTGGCAAAAAGCCCTGTTTGGCGAAGTGCTGCTCGGATAGAGGAAATGACTTCTAGTAACCTCAGAGAGGAGCGCGAACGACTCATTGACTTCCAGCGGGCATCCATTGAAAAAGCGCAAAAAGAAAGGAAAATCATTGAACTTCAAAAAGACAGACAGCTCTTTATTTCCATCATTTTTATAGTCGCCATTATTTTTGGTGTGGTTATTTTTATTCTCCGCATTCAACAAAACCGTATCAAGCAAGAACAGCGCGAAGCCGAGCTTTCTCAGACGCTTTTAAGAACACAAATGAATCCGCATTTTGTCTTTAACGCGATGTCTGTGATTCAAAGTTACATCTACGAAAACGACCCTGAAAAATCTTCACAGTTCTTAGTGAAATTTTCTCGTCTGATGCGGCTCATTCTTGAAAACTCTCCAAAGGAGTTCATTCCGATAGAGTTGGAGATTGAAATCCTCGATAAATATTTGGCTACCCAAAAAATGCGCTTTGAAAATCGCTTTGAATATACGCTGGATATAAGCGATGATTTATTATTCAATAAAGCGATGGTGCCGCCTATGATTACGCAACCATTTATAGAAAATGCCATAGAACACGGACAACTTCATACCGTCAAAGATGGGCACATCATTGTTCAGATGCGTGCAGAAGGACAATCTTTGTTACTGAGAATAGAAGACAACGGAGTAGGGCGTCAGAAATCTCAGAAAACCAAGAAAATCAGGACGCACAAGAGTATGGCCATCGATATTACCAAAGAACGTATTGAGATCATCAATAAAAAGTATAAATTTAATGGAAGTCTAGTTTTTGAAGACCTCAACAAAGAAGAACAAACCGGGACTGTAGTCAAGCTTGTGTTGCCACTGCGCTACGAAGATTCCATTTAAGCTGCAATTATGAGTACAAAAGTTTTGATTATCGACGACGAAAAGCCAACGCGTACTTTCATTCGCAAAATGCTTGAATCCTTTGACTTGAATCTCAATATTTACATTGACGGAGAAAATGTCCAAAGCGGCATTGAGGCCATTGAAGACATTCAGCCCGATATCGTGCTCTTGGATATCCAGATGCCTGATGGCAACGGTTTTGAAGTTTTACGCAATATCAAATACAAGAACTTTGAAGTCATTTTCATTACAGCATTTCAAGAGTTTGCAGTGCAAGCCATTAAGTTCTCGGCACTCGATTATATCCTCAAGCCAATAGATGCTGAAGAACTGCATACGGCACTCACCAATGCCATCCAGCACCTCGATCACAAAAAAGAGGAAAGTCAGTTCAATGTGCTGCAACACAATATACAGCCTCAGCATAAACGGAAGCTTGTACTCAAGACACAAGAGAGTATTTTTGTGGTTGAAATTGACGACATCGTCCATTGTGAGGCCGACAAGAATTATACTTTTTTCTACTTGAACGACGGTAAAAAAATCTTGGTTTCAAAAACACTCAAAGATTACGATACCATGTTGGCGGGCTTCTCGTTTTTCAGGGTGCATCAATCACACCTGATCAACTTGAATTACGTAGAGCGCTATGACAAGTACGATGGCGGATCTGTTATCTTGAAAGACGGGAGTTCCATTCCGCTTTCTCCAGCGAAAAAAGAACAGTTCTTCAAAAGCCTAGATCAGTTATAAAGCAGCGAGCGCTTTTTCTAAATCTTGGATGAGGTCTTGGGCATCTTCTATGCCAACGCTCAGGCGGATCAAAGAATCGACTACGCCACTTTTCTCTCTGACTTCTTTTGGAATAGAAGCATGTGTCATGGTTGCTGGATGTCCGATCAATGATTCAACGCCTCCTAAAGACTCTGCAAGTGCAAAAATCTCTACATTTTTAACAAAGTTGAGGGCATCCTCAAGGCGGTCACCTTTTAAAGTAAAAGAGATCATACCGCCAAATCCGCGCATTTGCTTTTTGGCAACATCGTGATTCGGATGGCTTTCAAAACCTGGCCAATAAACCTTTGCTACTTTTGGGTGCTGCTGCAAGAAAGTAGCAATTTGCGCACCGTTTTCACAATGTCTTTGTACGCGAAGGTGTAGCGTTTTGATACCTCTGAGTACTAAAAAAGAATCCATAGGGGCAGTTACTGCTCCTGAAGAATTCTGAATGCGGTACATCTCATTGGCTAAGTCGTCGTCATTGCAAACCAAAGCACCCATCACGACATCTGAATGTCCGCCTAAGTATTTGGTAACCGAATGCATTACGAAATCAGCCCCGAGGTCTAGAGGATTTTGTAAATAAGGTGTTGCAAACGTATTGTCTACACAAAGCAAGGCATTTGCATTTTTAGCGATTTGAGCCATTGCCGCGATATCGATGATATTCATCATGGGGTTAGTTGGTGTTTCAACCCAGATGAGCTTTGTATTGGCATTTACTAACGATTGAACATTTGCAGGATCTTGCATGTCTACAAAGTGAAAAATAATTCCATACTTCGCAAAAATGGTATTGAAGATGCGGTAAGAACCGCCATAGAGGTCATTTGTAGAAATTACTTCATCGCCTGGATTGAGCATCTTGATCACACAATCGATGGCAGCAAGGCCTGAGCCAAAGCATGCGCCATGTTTTCCGTTTTCAATGGCTGCAATATTTTTTTCCAACGCATGACGGGTAGGGTTTTGCGTACGAGAATATTCGTAGCCTTTATGATTGCCAACTCCATCTTGTACGTAGGTAGAGGTTTGGTAAATTGGGGTCATGATCGCGCCAGTGGCAGGATCAGGATGAACACCGGCATGGATGGCTTTAGTAGCAAATTTCATTGATGATTGATTTTTTGACAAAATTAATAGAATCTTTAAGGCAGGCCTAATTCAATGGAGGGGTCCCAGAAAACTTTTTCAAATTGTTGAATTTGATCTTTTGTAACTTCAATACCTTCAGCCCTTAAAAGTAAGGCCATTTGATCTGGGTTTTCAAAATGGTTTTTACCACTGAGCAGGCCCACTCGATTGACCACCCGATGCGCAGGAATGTCGGGTAAGGAGTGACTCGCATTCATTGCCCAACCCACCATGCGGGCAGCTTGCTTAGCGCCTAAATAATTTGCAATGGCGCCATAGCTAGTTACTCGGCCTATTGGGATCAAGCGAACTACGTCATATACGTCTTGGAAAAAATCTATGTTCTTGCGCATAAACAAAAATACATAAAACAAAAAAGCCACCCCAAGAGGTGGCTTTTGTTATCATGATTAGAACTTACTTTTTGTCGCAGCAAGTACCTTTTTCATTGGCTTTTCCAATCCATTTGCCATTCTCATCGTAATGAGCCATGCACATTGCTTTTTCTTCAGCGGAGCAACCTTTGGCATCACACATTTTTGCGCATTCCTCTTTGCTCAATTTTGAACATTCGCTCATGTCGCATTTTGTGTTCATGTTTCCTTCATGACATTGTGCATTTGCTCCGTGGCAAGATGCTTCTTGACCACTGCAAGACATTTCACATTTGGCAGCAGCAGTTTCTTTTTTGTCGCCATGGCCATCGCCTAAGATTGGCGCAATTACTAAACCAACCAAACAAGTCAATTTGATCAAGATGTTCATTGATGGGCCTGAAGTATCTTTAAATGGATCACCAACAGTATCTCCGGTTACAGCAGCTTTATGGGCGTCAGAACCTTTGAATGTCATTTCTCCATCGATCATAACACCAGCTTCGAATGATTTTTTAGCGTTGTCCCATGCACCACCAGCGTTGTTTTGGAAGATAGCCCAAAGCACACCAGAAACAGCAACACCAGCCATGTATCCACCAAGTACTTCAGCAGCCATTGGCCAGTTGCCAGAGATGAAACCTGTACCAAGACCAATTAAAATTGGGGTTAAGATTGTAAGTGCACCAGGCAACATCATTTCGCGAAGTGCTGCTTTAGTGGAAATCTCTACACATTTTCCGTATTCAGGTTTGCCGGTACCTTCCATGATTCCTGGAATTTCGCGGAACTGACGACGAACTTCGTTCACCATATCCATTGCGGCGCTACCAACTGATTTCATGGCAAGTGCAGAGAAAACAACTGGAATCATACCACCAATAAACAAGGCAGCGAGTACCGGTGCTTTGAAGATGTTGATTCCTTCAATACCCGTAAATGTTACATATGCAGCAAATAAAGCCAAAGCCGTAAGGGCAGCAGATGCAATGGCAAAACCTTTACCAACTGCAGCAGTTGTATTACCTACTGAGTCAAGAACGTCCGTTCTTTGACGCACTTCTTTTGGCAATTCGCTCATTTCAGCAACGCCACCTGCGTTATCGGCAATTGGTCCGAAAGCATCGATTGCTAATTGCATTGCAGTTGTAGCCATCATTGCAGATGCAGCGATAGCAACACCGTAGAATCCGGCTAAGGCATATGAACCCCAAATGGCAGCAGCAAATAAGATTACTGAAGAGAAGGTAGAAATCATACCTGTAGCCAAACCAGCAATGATGTTGGTAGCGGCACCAGTAGATGAGTTTTGAACAATACCTAAAACTGGTTTTTTACCAAGTGCAGTGTAATATTCAGTGAAGTAAGAAATAAGGTAACCTACAGAAAGACCTACTAATGTAGCGTAGAATACGTGACGGCTTGGAATTTCCATAACGCCTTCACCAAAGAAATTCATTTGAATTGTTTCAGGAAGCATCCATTTCACTAAGAACCATCCTGCAATTGCAGAAATCACAATTGATGAAATGTTACCGATATTCAATGCTTTTTGTACTTCAGCTTCTTTCGCGTCATTTGAAGAAATACGCACCAAGAAAGTACCGATGATTGAAGCGATGATACCAACACCGGCAATCATGATTGGCAATAAGATTGGTCCCATACCTTGGAAACCTGTCAAGACTTGACCGTTATCGGCCATATCTTTAATGATATAGTTACCAAGGACCATTGAAGCCAAAACTGTAGCAACGTACGAACCAAAAAGGTCAGCTCCCATACCGGCAACATCACCAACGTTGTCACCAACGTTATCGGCAATAGTAGCAGGGTTACGTGGATCATCTTCAGGAATACCAGCCTCAACTTTACCAACTAAGTCAGCACCTACGTCGGCAGCTTTGGTATAGATACCTCCACCAACGCGTGCAAACAAAGCGATAGACTCTGCACCTAAAGAGAAACCAGCAAGGGCTTCAAGTACCATGGTCATTTTATCGTAGTCCCATGAGCCGCCTTGCAGGAAGTAATTTAAAAAACCAAAGAAGAACAAAGACAAACCTAAAACGGCAAGACCCGCTACACCAAGACCCATAACTGTACCACCACCAAAAGAAACTTTGAGGGCGTTCGGCAACGAAGTTTTAGCTGCTTCAGTTGTTCTTACGTTGGCGTCAGTAGCAATGCGCATACCGATGTTTCCAGCAATTGCTGAGAATATAGCACCAATAATAAATGCTGGTACAATTAACCAGTGTGTTGTTGGTACAACTGTAGAAATACCAAATAGTGCTGCAGATGCAATGACTACAAAGATTGCAAGCAAGCGGTATTCAGCGGAAAGGAATGCCATGGCACCTTCTTTAATGCTTTTTGCAATACCTTGCATTTTTTCATCACCGGCTGGTTGTTTTTTTACCCATGCCATTTTGACGAGCATAAAAAGCAAGCCAACAAGTGACAAGACAATAGGAATGTAAATTACGTTCATAGATTACTAATTAAGTGTAAAAATTCGGGCAAAAGTAGCTGATTCTGCCTAGGAAAGCAAATACGTGAAAAAAAAATAAGGGTTACATTAAGCAACCCTTTTTTTTATTTTTTAGGTGTAAAGAAATTATTGCTTTGTATAAGTTGCTACACAAGTGCCGCTTCCACCAATAATTGGTGTTGTGTTGTCATACGTGTAGGTAATTGTGATTGTGTTGGCTTGGTCATTGATTGTCCCGACACCTGAAAAAGTTACCTGACCAAACGTGAAGTCGATGGTTTGTGATGGGATATTGATATTGCTACCATTTACTGTTGCATTTGCTGTTCCACCTACAATATTGAACATGTTGTCAATAAGGAGGTCGTTGGTTCCTACGGTTCCTGTTGCAAAAATTGGCGCTGCTGCAAGTGGAAATGAAGTACCACAATCACTAGTAACATTCCAAGTTACGAGCCAGTTGTCCATGCCGATGACAACATTGACAGTTCTTGTTGCAGTAGCTGTACCGTTATCGTTTGTTGCAGTATAGGTAAGCGTATAAGTTCCTTTAGTATTGGCATCAACAGTTCCAGATGTTGTTACAGTAGCTGCAGAACCATCCGTGTTCGTTGCTGTTGCACCTGCGTCATTAAAAGCGCTTCCGACACTAATTGTTTCTGGATTATTTCCGTTGACTGTAATAGTCGGGGCAAATTTACAAGTTCCGTCGTCTTTTTTGGCTTCAGTACTGAAATTAACAGCGTTTGGATCTGTACAGCCTTTCTTTTTACAACTTGTTGCTGTTCCGAGAATTAATGCAGTGATAGCTAATAATGAGAGTGTTTTTGTCATTTTTTTAGTTTAGATGTTTCGAAGATATAAAACAATTGTTCATCGTGCAACTAACGTAATTAGATGAAGCATATTGCATAAAAAAAGCGGCGCCCAAAAGAGCGCCGCCTTCCAACCAAACGATAGGCTTTAGTCTTGCAGCACCTCTGCTTGACCATTTGGTGTTGCAAGCGCGTTTTTAATTTTTTCTTCGAGCTCTTCCATGAGTTCAGGGTTATCTAGGATCAGTGATTTGATGGCATCACGGCCCTGACCAAGTTTGGTTTCACCATAGGAAAACCAAGAACCACTCTTTTTTAGGATGTTGAGGTCTACACCGAGGTCAATGATCTCACCAACCTTCGAGATACCTTCACCATACATAATATCGAATTCTGCTTTGCGGAAAGGTGGCGCCACTTTGTTTTTTACCACTTTCACCTTGACGCGGTTTCCGATGATGTCTTCACCCTCTTTTAGTTGGGTAGCTCTTCTGATATCAATTCGAATAGAGGAGTAAAATTTAAGGGCATTACCACCAGTTGTCGTTTCAGGATTTCCAAACATGACGCCAATTTTGTCGCGCAATTGATTGATGAATATACAGCAGCAACCGGCTTTGTTAATAGAACCTGTTAGTTTACGTAAGGCCTTTGACATGAGGCGTGCTTGTAGACCCATTTGGGAATCGCCCATTTCTCCTTCGATTTCTGCCTTAGGGGTAAGGGCCGCAACGGAGTCAATGACGATGAGGTCGATGGCGCCTGAACGTATGAGGTTATCGGCAATTTCTAGCGCTTGTTCTCCGTTGTCTGGTTGAGAGATCAGGAGGTTGGCTACATCGACACCTAATTTTTGTGCATAAAATTGGTCAAAGGCGTGCTCGGCATCAATGAAAGCAGCGATACCACCTTGTTTTTGTACTTCGGCAATGGCATGAATAGCTAGTGTCGTTTTACCTGATGATTCAGGCCCATAGATTTCGACTACGCGCCCTTTAGGGTAGCCATTAATTCCGAGTGCGAGGTCAAGGGTGAGTGAACCCGTTGGAATGACATCTACTTTTTCTACAGGAGCGTCTCCTAATTTCATGACGGCACCTTTGCCGAATGTTTTGTCAAGCTTCTCCATGGTCAATTGGAGCGCTTTGAGTTTTTCTAGGTTTTGTTCTTTAGACATATCGTTTGTTGTTTTGAGCTAGGCTCGGTGAATAATTTTTACAAAGTTGCAAGCAGAAGAACGTAATCAATTTACGAACTTCTAAAAAGAAATTAAAAACAAGACAAGACTTCGTTTGCGTGGTCTTTTGTGTTTGGTTTTTCTAGTACTTTAATGAGTGTGTGGGTTTCATCAAAAATGAAAGTCATGCGGTGAATGCCGTCGTAAACACGACCCATAAATTTTTTGGGACCCCAAACGCCAAATTGTTGAATGATTTGTTTGTCGGTGTCTGAGATCAATGGGAAGTTGAGCTCGTATTTGTTGACAAACTTTGTATGCGAAGCAACGCTGTCGGCGCTGATTCCGATGACATGAACACCAGCGGCAACAAGTGCTTCTTGGCCGTCTCGGATGCTACAAGCTTGTGCCGTACAACCAGGAGTGTCGTCTTTTGGGTAGAAGTAGATAACTAAACGCTTACCTACGTAGGAATCGCTGCTGATGGAATTGCCGTTTTGGTCAAGTCCAGTAAAGGATGGAAGTTTACTTCCGATGGTGAGAGTATTCATAATGTTTAAAAAATAATCTGTTTAACGATGAAAAACTAATCAAATGTAAAAACTATTCATGAATAACAAAACATGATGCGCAAAAAAGTTTGCGGCTTGTCAGTATTTTAACAGACGAAAAATGAATACGCACCAAGAAATGATGCTAATTGCGCCACCAATTGGCGTAATTGGCCCCAAAATTCCGACACTCAATCCGGCGTGTTTGAGCGCCACAATTCCGTAGATGGAAAAACTAAACAAGAAAAGCCCTAGTAGCATGGCTTGTGTAATGCGCTTTATTGGAAAGGAAAAACGATCAGCTTGTAGGGCAATTACTAAAGTACTCAGCGCTAAGAAAGACTGGTAACGTACGCCTACTTCAAAAGTTTGCAACAAATCTTCGGCTAAAATCGCTTTGAGTGCATGTGCGCCAAAAGCACCCAGCATGATAGACAGCATTAAAAAAAGACTGGCTAGAATCGCACTTTGTTTTTCCATACCACGAAGTTGTAAAAAAAAGTAAAATCATGCCGTATCTTTGCAAGGATGATTCGCAATTATTTTTTCTTTATGCTAACAATAGGTCTTCTTGCTTGCAGCCCAAAAAAGCAAGATAATTTCGATTATATCCAATACGAATCATTCGATTTAAATCCTTATGATCTTCCGGCCGTCATTATGTTACCAGATGCCTCTGCAGGTATTGGTACCTCATTAAAGCCAAAAGTTACTCACGAAATAGGCGGCTTCAAATGGCGCATCGACGTTGGCCGCAATTACACTATGCTGATTGAAGATTACGGTGACAACGCATTGCGTTTTGAAGAATTCAAAAGAAAATTATTTAAGCCTAATCGCTATTTTAATATAAAGGTTGTTGATCAAAGTCCAAATACGCTCATTTATAAAAGAGTCGTAAAGGGCGCTTACGTCGCACAGCCCAATGAAAAATATCACATTTATAGTGTTTGTGAAATTGCCGACAACTACTACGAAATCATGAATCGTGAACAAGGTGACTCCAAAAGGGTTGTAGACTTTATGTTTCATAGTATACAATCCATCAAATCAAAATAAAAAACATGACCAGAGAAGCAGTACTCGAGGTGTTAGGAAAAATCATTGAGCCAGATCTTAAAAATGATCTAGTTAGCCTCAATTTAATTGAAAATTTGCAGGTCGAAGCCCAAACGGTTTCACTGGAGGTGCGCATTTCAAATCCAGCATTGCATGCTCGTAAACGCATGCAAGAAGCAATTGAATTTAACTTAAAGCGTGTTTTTGGTCAGCAAATCAATATTGAATGTAAGATTCAAGGTCTGGATGCCGAGAGCAGAAGTGCCCGAAGAAAAATTCTTCCAGATGTCAAAAAAATCATTGCGATTGCCTCCGGGAAAGGTGGTGTAGGAAAATCTACAGTCACGGCAAATTTAGCGGGTGGTCTGGCTAAGAAAGGATACAAAGTAGGCATTGTCGATGCGGATGTACACGGTCCATCTATGCCAACGATGTTCGATTTAGTAGGTGACAGACCAAAAATGATCGATGTCAATGGTCAGTCATTGATCAGTCCAATTGAATCCAATGGGATCGGCATATTATCAATAGGATTTTTTACCAACCAAGACGATGCAGTTGTCTGGAGAGGGCCTATGGCCGCAAAGGCTTTAACACAACTATTTACTGATGCCCATTGGGGAGAACTCGACTTCTTATTAGTCGATTTACCTCCGGGCACCTCTGATATACATTTGTCTTTAATGCAAACCGTTCCGCTAGACGGTGTGGTGATTGTCAGTACGCCACAGGAAGTGGCATTGGCCGATGCCAGAAGAGGGATTCAGATGTTTCGCTTAGATTCATTTAAAGTACCGATACTTGGAATCGTTGAGAATATGGCTTACTTTACACCAGCTGAGCTACCGAATAATAAGTACTATATTTTTGGTCGAGATGGTGCTAAAAATTTAGCAGAAGGTATGCGCGTGCCGTTTCTAGGAAGTATTCCACTAGTTCAAGGAGTTTGTGAAGCCGGTGATGCCGGCAGACCAGCTGTTTTTCAGCAAAATACACCAAGTACACAAGCCTTTGAAGAATTAGTTCATAACTTTGAACTAGAATTACAGCGTCTCGATGCAGCAACGCCAAAAGCATGATCTGATGAATAAAGAACAACTCCGCAGCAAAGTGCTCGATGCACTAGACCAACTTCGCCCATTTATGCATGCAGACGGCGGCGACATGGAATTGGTTGACATCACAGATGAGGCCATTGTTCAGGTGCGTTTATTGGGCTCTTGCAGCGATTGCTCGATGTCTCAAATGACCATCAAAGGTGGTTTAGAAGAAGCGCTCAAACTCGCAGCTCCTGAATTGAAAGGAGTAGAGGCTGTATAGGCATGAAGGTCAAGTTCGTTGTCATCGGTAAAACGGCATTCGACGACTTAAAAGTTGGCGAACAGCGCTACCAAAGCAGATTGATCCATTATTGTCAGTTCGAAAGACTCGAGCTGCCCGATATTAAAAACCCGAAGGCCTTGTCAAAGGCCCAAATCAAAGAAAAAGAAGGTCAGCTCCTCCTCGAAAAAGTTCTACCAACAGATTTACTCGTGTTGCTAGATGAAAATGGTCAGCAATTTAGTTCTGAAGAATTGGCTGGCTGGATTGAAAAGAAGCAAATGCAACATGCTGGACATTTTTTATTCGTCATCGGTGGTGCCTACGGATTCAGCGAGGCCGTATATCAAAGAGCTAACTTCAAAATTTCTTTGTCAAAAATGACATTTTCGCATCAGATGGTGCGCATGATTTTTTTGGAACAGCTCTACAGAGCGTTTAGTATTTTAAAAGGCGAGCCGTATCACCATGCCTAATTCATTGCGCTTACACGAACTCATCTTTAAAAAACCTGCGGGTACAAGTCGTGGAGTTTTGTATACAAAGCCTTCCTGGATATTCAACTACATCCTGCCAAATGGGCAAACAATTCAAACCGAGTTCCCCGTCATACCTGGCTTATCGCCAGAGTATAAAAATCATGCACAATACGAGACAGCGTTGCACGATTTTTTAAATGAGGCGCTACCATTTTTGGAAAGATGGTCCCAAGACGCTGATCAGCAAGATCCAGCATGGCACAACTTACTTCAGAAGTGGCAACACTTCCCCTCATTTATTTTTGGGATTGAAATTTTAGTTTATGCTTTTCGCGCTCAAGGTAAGCTCGTATTATTCGATACACCTTTTACCCGCGGCCAGACAACAATTCCAATCAACGGATTGGTTTGGATGGATACCCAATTGAACATGCGCGCGCAAATTCAAGATAAAATCGCGCAAGGATTCAAAGTGGTCAAATTGAAAATAGGGGCCATTCAATGGTCAGAAGAACTAGCACTCATAGAAGAAATCCGCGCGCATTTCTCTGAAGAACAAATCACTATTCGCGTAGATGCCAACGGTGCGTTTGCGCCAGCGCGGGCCCTTAAAGTTTTAGACCAATTAAAGCAACTTCAGGTGCACAGCATTGAGCAGCCCATTCAGGCGGGTCAACTAACACAAATGGCAAGTTTGTGTACCAAACAGCCCATTCCTATTGCACTTGACGAAGAATTAATCGGTGTTTCTGACTACGAGGAGAAAGTGTCGCTGCTCCAACAAATCAGGCCGCAATACATTATCTTGAAGCCAAGTTTGCACGGAGGCTTTAGTGGCACAAAAGAATGGATTGCTATTGCTGAAAGTTTAGGTATTGGCTGGTGGCTTACGAGTGCGCTCGAAAGTGCTATTGGCTTAAAGGCCATTGTTCAATTTGGGGCGACCTATCCTTTGAAATTAGCGCAAGGATTTGGAACGGGCGGGCTCTACACGAATAACTTTGAGAGCAATTTATCGATTCAAGATGGGCAAATGCACTGGATCAACGCCCCACACAAGGCTTGATTTCAGTACAATTTTGGTAAACCATATCGTGCAAAATGAGTTGGGCCGCCAAGGCTAATTGCGTGTAATTTTGAGAGTTATTGCCAAATCCGGCTGCAGAATTTTGCCACATAGCCTTAATCAGTTCCTGTGATCCTTCGGTAGGTTGTATTTTATTGACCACTGCAGCGACATTCATCGCGCCTGCATGATACACATGCAAAACAAAAAGTCTGAACCAAAGATCCGTTTCGCTGTAAATAATTTGATGCGCAGCTAAAATTTTCTTGGCTTCAGGGATGCAAATTTTGCGAATGAGTTGAGCTGCACCATAGGCCGATCGGTCAAAATCCTTTCTTTCGTCTACTTGATCATTAACAGTTAAACCTTGTGAGCGCGCAACACTTGGCATCAATTGAAAAGCACCGTAGGCACCCGTTGATGACTTGCGCATTTGTGCTGGGCTTTCTATCAAAAGAATGGCTTGTGCATACCACGGATCAACGCCAAATCGTTCAAATGCGGCCACACCTTTGGACAAACTCGGGTAAACCTCATTGAATTTATAAAAGTCATTTTTACCGGTAGTTACATAAATCCTTTCTGTCGACGGTAAACCATAGGCTACTCTGAGTGCTTGCCTTGTGCTGTCCTTTTGTGCTTCCGTCTGGCGATTCCAGTCACGGTAAGACATTTTTGCCAAAACCTGACGCGTAGCAGCAACATTTACCAAACAAGAGTCGGGGGCTAAAAGCATGATTTTTTTCCAGAACTGTGCTTGTGGTAGTTGATCCCAGCGGTCTTCAAAGAGCGCTTCGGCATGCATAATAGTCTGAACGCTATGCGCTTGATGTACGGTAATCTTATCTGCTTCCCATTGAGACAGCGGTTGTGCAAGTAATTGTGTCGTAAAAAAAGTAAAAAGGAGGCCGGCGAGCAGTTGGAATCGTTTCATTTTCTAAAAATACAGATAACCCCTTTTGACAAAAAAGTTACAGTTACATAGTTTACACAACGCAGTGTTGAAATTGCTTAAATTTACACATGCGTATGATCAAAAAGTGGCTCGGATTCCCTTTGATTCTTCTTGTAAGAATCTATCAACTCATTATTTCACCACTATTTCCGGCCACTTGCCGCTACACCCCAACTTGCTCGTCTTATATGATTGAAGCCATACAAGTGTGGGGCCCAATCAAAGGAACCTATTTAGGTTTGAAAAGAATTTCGAGTTGTCATCCGAGAGGTAGCTTTGGATATGACCCTGTGCCTAAACGCGATCCGGAAGCGAAGAACGCTGCTGCAGCACCTGATAACAGTGTAGATAATTGTCAAAATCATGCGCACTAGCTAGCCTTTCCGTTGCATCATAGCTAGCCCCTTGTTCATATGGGTTTTCTAGGTAATTGAACCATTGATAAATGAGTTCCACGCTTTCACTGCGTTGAGAAGGGAAATCGGAGGCTTTTACAGAACAATAAAAATGCAGGGATTTTTTGGCTCTTGTAAGCAGAACATTCAGTCTTTTCCTACCTTGCATCTGATTCATTGGCCCAAACCGCAAGTTAAATTCACCGCTTTGATTTTTCCCAAAACCAAAACTAATGAGCAAATGATCGCACTCTTCACCTTGAACTTGTTCGAGTGCCAAGAAAAAGGCCTGCCTTTGATTGATTTTATCTTCCAACAAAACTTGTTCATGGGCCGACAGATAGGAATAAATACACTGTAATTGTTGATTGGAAAAGGCAACAACACCAAATTTCTCATCTTGTTTTAAACGCGCTTTCAAAGCTTGGGCAAGTGCTTGTGCTTCTGGTTCATTCTGACGTTCTTGATAGCGTCCATTTGGAATATAATGCTGAAAAATAGCTTGCTGATGCATCGTCAACGAAGGCCAAGTTTTCAATTCATTTTTATAAAAATGCCTATTAGAAAAAGCAATCAAGCTTGGGTGTTCACTCCTGTAATGGTAGCTCAATAAATGTCTGGGTAAATGAAAAGCAGCTTGATGCAAAAGATCTATTACGCCTTCTGGTTGTGCTGAAAAATACGAACTGGGGCGCATTTGTTCGGGGTCTCCGGCAATCAGTGCGGATTGAATCCTTTGTAGTGAGCCGATGGCATGACTGAGCGGAATTTGACTTGCTTCATCAAACAGACCATAGTCGAATAAGGAGCGCTCCATCGGAAGGCAATTTGCCACTTGTGTAGGATTCAAAAGCCAAACGGGGTAAATTGCAAATAACCAATGTGAAGCGGGCCCTTCGAGTAGGTTTTTGAGGGGCATAAATTGCCGTGTTTTGGCCATCTCTTTGACGAGGATAGCCTTTCCTTTGCGCAACGTTTGCCGTAGAATTTTTTGTTCCTCCGATAACTTCCTTAAGGGACTATTTAATAAGGACTCGAGTACTGTAAACTGTTCAATTTGCTTTCTTTTGACAGCCTGCGTATAGTTGTTTTGTTGTTGCTGTTGCTCATGAATTGCATTCTTAAGCTCGGCTTTGTAGCTCGCTAAATCCCATTGAAACAGTAATGGATAATTCAAGCGGACATAAGCCCAAAAAACTTCTTTTACGATTTCATCGGAAGTCTGTTCTTGACCAAAACTCTCCCATAAAACATGTGGAATTTTTTGTAGGGAATGCAAGTGTTTTGTCAAGAGATCCCATGATGCAGAAAGTGCTTGTTCCAATGCGGCAAGGGGATGCAGGTTGGCTTTAAACAAGGAACGATGTAAACTTGTAAATCGATAGATTTGAGTTTGGTGTTGGAGGTAAAGTTCGAGTTCTTCTTTGGGAAGATCCGTATACCATTTGAATTGTTCCCAATTGACCTGTCTGAGTAATTGCAACAGGATAGGAACTTCTTGGTTCCAATGCGCTATTCCTAATTGACCTAATTTGAGTTCGGTCTGATGTAATTGGGATCTTAGCTGCCAATATTTTGCAATTGGTTTTTCAAAGGGCTCGATTGGTGTTTGTGGTAGTCTGAGCCAGCGCTTAGAAGTAGCGCGCCATTTTCTTTTGTTGAAGAAACCGTTGTCTTGGGCTAAGGATTTGAGTACAGACCATTCTTCTAAACTCGGTATTTGAAGCCAAGCGCTCAGCTGACTTTCTACGTGTATGCGTTGTTTTTCGAGTAGCTGAAAACTACTCAGTGTTTTGACGAGCTTATTTGGATCTTTTTTGAGTAGGGGGGTATATTTCTGAAATACTTGGGCTTGAAACTGATGACATACAAGACTTTTTTTCGCTAGTTCGTTAATTTCAGCAGTTGTTTCAAACCTAAAAACACTTTGAAGCGCGCCAAATAGTTCTTGCCACTCGCGCCATTCTTTTTCCAGGATTTCTATTGGTTGTTCAGCCCAAATGCTAGTGAACTGAGCAGCAATTTTCAGTAAGTCGTTTGGTATTTCAGACTGGTGCTTTCTGGAGTGCAACCAATTGAGCCATTGGTCGGAAACTATTGCTTTTGGCCGCTTAATTTTTGGCCCAAAACAATCAAGGAGTGCTTCAAAGTTCAGTTGGGCCTCTTGCTCAAGTGCTTTTCTTTCTTGCCAATACTGGGCCGCTCTATTGCTTTTGACGAAGACTGGAGAAAGTTCAGGTAAACTGACATTGAGGAGCTTTTGAAAATCGACTTGGAGTTGCTGAAAAAAATGCGCAAGCTCATTTTTTGTGGGGGCAATTAAACAATAGCTACCTAAACCCACCTCAGTGAGGCGATGTTTGATGACCTCTAGTGCCCCTCGTTTTTCGCTGACAACAAGCGCCTTTTTTTGTTCAAAAATTACTTGCGCAATGAAATTACTCAAGACCGCTGATTTTCCTGTTCCGGGTGGTCCGTAGATGACGCAAGAATTGTTATCAGCTAGTTCAATTGCCTTTTTCTGATCGGGATCCAGCGGAGCTATTTGTCCTCTTATAGCAGCATTATTGTTGCTTTGAATTTCTTGATCAAAATCACCAAGAACTTGCAGCAAAGCAGGAGAAAATTCGTTTTGCATGCTCAATGCTTCCCATTCTCTTCTGAGTTCGTAGCGTTGCGGATGAAAATTTCCGATAAAAGATACATCGGTGTAGGCCGAAAAAATACCACGTTCAACCAATTTTAAAATCCAATCGTTATTGGGCTGATCTGGTGTGTCTATTTGCCATTCATTTTTGAGTAATAACTTGATGAATGGATTCAATTGTGCTTGCTCAGCAAATTCAATAACTTTCTGATCGAGTTGGATCTTAGTTATTTCAAAAAGAAAAACAGGGGTTTGAAGGGTTTTGTTGCCTTTTTGCCAATGCAGTGCGCCTTGGGTAAAAGTTAAGGCATCGATTCCTTGTTCGCGCTTCAGTTTTTTATATTCTTTGAGCACAGCAATACTCGCAGAAGTACCATCCCAAAGTGCTTCAATATCGGTTAAAATCTTTTTGGGATCTGCATTTACGAGTAAATCGTCTGTGCGCAGCAAAGTAAGCTCGGATTCCCAGGTGTGGTAATATGCTTCTATTGCTTGTGACATGACGTAAAGTTAGCACCTCTAAGTCGAATAAAAAATCTAATTTTATCTACAAACTTCAACGATGAAATTAGTACTCAGTTCATTTTGCTTCCTTTTTTGTCAGCAACTCTTTGCGCAAATCACGGTAAGTGTTGCCGATCACGCCAATGCCAATGACACTGTGCGCTTTAGTCAAGCAGTGATTGTGCCGCTTGATCTTCAGGCTACCGGGCCAAACGCTACCTGGGATTTCTCACAACTTGTGGCCCAAACGCAAACATTAAAAAATTTCGAACCACTAGATTTCAGTTCTTTTTTGATCATTGCAACCTATGGGCCTATCGCGGCTACGCCTTATCGGGCAAGTTATCATAACCCTTCGACAGCTTTGCCTATCGATCAATTTTCTGCCTTTCTACCTATCGAGCTATCCAATTTGACGCAATATTCTAAAAGAACCAACAGTGCAATTACCAGTATAGGCTACGCAATTGACGTTCAAGGTCAGGGTTTACCCTTTAAATCAGATACCATTGAAACGCGTTACGAATTGCCTTTACAGTTCAACGACACTTACAATTCACGCGGTTACACATACGTTGACCTCAATCCGGCAGCTGACATCAAATTTATTCAACACCGCGAGCGCACTTCTACGGTAGATGGTTGGGGTAATATTACTACGCCATTCGGAACTTTTCCCGCGCTTCGAATTAGGCATGATATCACCGAAACAGACTCTATCTACCAAACATTTTTTGGCCAAGGTACTTGGATAGCACCGCCAACCTTTCAAACGACGGAATACGAGTGGTGGACAAATAATAAAAAGGATTACCTATTGAAAATCATTGAAGGTGGTTTTGGTCAACAAGGTCAAGGTATCACCTCTATCGAATATCAAGACCAATATTTAGGCCTTGACGCTGGAATCGCTGACCTAGACCAACAGCTCGTCATTTCTCCTAATCCTTGTACAGATTTACTTTTTTTTCAGACCCCGTTGGCCTTTGAATACATCGAAGTATATGACCAGTTGGGGAATTTGATACGAACTGTTACAAACGAAAGTTTGGTGGGTTATTTAGACTTTAGTGTTTTATCAGCAGGTACATACATGATGAGGTTCTATTCGCCAAAAGCACAACTGTTCAGAAAGCTCGTTAAACTTTAATACCTTTGTCTCGGCAAATCAGTCTATCGCTTTTCATTTGAAAAGAGGAAAGTCCGGGCAGCACAGAGCATCGTACTTCCTAACGGGAAGGTCTGTAAAAAGTGATTTTTATAGAACAGAAAGTGCCGCAGAAAGGTAAACTACCTCGGCTTGCCGAGGAAAAGGTGAAAAGGTGGGGTAAGAGCCCACCGCTTGTTTAGCGATAAACAGGGCAGGGTAAACCTTACGAGCTGAAAGACCAAATATACCGGGGCATGCGCAAGCAGAAAGGGCGGCTCGCTCTACTCGGAGGGTAGGTTGATGGACTCCATCCGTGAGGGTGGAGCTAGATAAATGATAGACACCAACGCTGCGTGCAGCCATTGGTACAGAACCCGGCTTATGATTTGCCATTTTTTATTTTTCACATGATTGCACTTG
>JBIPMW010000087.1:0-8028 GCA_044376455.1 Crocinitomicaceae bacterium
AATAGGATCTTTCAATAGGTCAATAACCGTGCAACCCAATTCGATATTGAAAAATTCATTGAGATTTCCCGGATAAACAGGAAGTTCAATCTCCAAATTCCCCTCTAATACCGACTGGCATTCTTGCTGCCATATTTTTTTAGCATATTTCTCCTGGATCAAGTCGTCATCCCAGAACTCTTCCTCTATGAGATACAAACTTCCTTCTGAATCTTCATCAATCATGAGTTCCGGATCAATGCTTAATGTCCATTCAATGAAGGGTTGTTTTGGCTTTACCATCAAGAAGCCACGGTTGATGAGTTTCATAGCGTTAAGAGTTGTGCGTTTTTGTACCGATACCATTTCGTTTTCTTTTTGGGTTGGGCCCAAAGAATGTAACAGAAATTGGCGTTTTGATAATGGCCGCTCCAAAAGCGCAACCAGTCGTTGTATTTTATTTTTTTTGGAGAGTTGACTTGAACAATTTTTTTGCCTGCCAACACAATTAAAGTATATTCATGAAATAAGTTTTCTGATGAGCCGATTTTGAATTCTTTATGGGTCTCAAACTGGTCTAGCCAATTGAAGAAAGCTTCTTTGGCTTGGTTTGTATCTTTAAAAGACCATTCTTGGTGTCCAAAAACCTGCTGCAAAGAATCGAGACAGAAAACGTGAAAGTGTTGTTGTGAAAAGCGATTTAAAAAGTGCTTGGTCCGGCTTGAATCTAAAAAGACAGCTGCCATTCGCAAGGAGCAAGAATCATTGGCATAGGTTTTGAGAAAGGAGCTTAGCGTGTCTACCTCTTTGGTTGTAGCTATTTTTTTTGTTTTTGTATGCGATTTAGGCCTGATTTGATCTAAGTTTTTAACGGAATCATCTGGTTGCTGCTGACATGCAAACAGACCAGTTAAAACTGAAACAAGAATATAGAACAACGGATTTGTGAGCGCTCGCATCTTTTTAATTAATTTTGAACAAATTTAACAAACTATGAAGCAATTTGTATGGTTTGCCTTATTGGCTTTAACAACTTTGTCATGTGGAACACGAATTCCCTACACTACTGCAATTCGCGATGAATTCAGCCTAGATTCTGAAGAGAAATTCAGACAAGTGCAATTTTACATATCGCACACGATCATCTTGAACCAAGTCAATGTTCAAGCCAGTGAGCTCACTACCCAAAATGGTGCGCTGGTTTCAAGTTCAAGTAGCCAATCAGAATCTGTTATTGTACCTGCTGGTACCCGCTGTATTTTTGAAGGTTTTGGTCCTGCAGGTCAGATCCTAGTTCGATTTGAAACAGGCGATTTACGCTATATTCCTTTTGCTACAAAAAATGAAGGCGCAAGTGTCAGACAATATTATCTAGATGCAGACTGGACTGCAAGCGGCGGTGCCAGAATCAATTACGGTGGCAATACCTACAAAATAGACCTCACCCGAGGAGCTCCAAGAGCTGCACACTTGGAAGTTATCAAAAAGAAATTAGAAAAGACCAAACGCAAAGAGCGCATCGTTAAAGGATTAAAAGTTTAATTTACTCCATGTCAATCAACACTACAATTACCTTCCAACGCGAGGGTTTCGATAATGAAGAATTAATTACCATATACAAAAAGCTTTTACTGCCCAGGCTAATAGAAGAGAAAATGCTCATTTTACTGAGGCAAGGTAAAATCAGTAAGTGGTTCTCTGGCTGGGGGCAAGAAGCTGTTTCTGTCGGTACTTCCTACGCGATGTCCTCAGAGGAATATATTTTGCCGATGCACCGAAATTTAGGTGTTTTTACCACGCGTGATATTCCGTTGGCGCGCTTATTTGCTCAGTTTCAAGGAAAGGCAATTGGCTATACAAAAGGGCGCGACCGCAGTTTTCATTTTGGAACGCAAGATCACAAATTGGTGGGCATGATATCACATTTAGGGCCTCAATTGGGTATTGCTGATGGTATAGCGCTCTACAATAAAATCAAAGGTGAGCAAAAAGCCACCTTGGTTTATTCGGGTGACGGTGGTGCTTCTGAGGGTGACTTTCATGAGGCATTGAATGTTGCTGCGGTTTGGGATTTACCTGTCATTTTTGCCATAGAAAATAATTGTTGGGGGCTTAGTACACCATCAGTTGAACAATTCCGTTGCAAGCAATTCATTGACAAGGGTATTGGTTACGGAATGGAAGCCATCCAAGTGGATGGTAACAATATTTTGGATGTTATTCGTACGGTTCGTAAGATAAAAACTGCAATGGCAGAGAGCCCAAGACCATTTTTATTAGAATTAATGACCTTCCGAATGCGAGGGCATGAAGAAGCGTCCGGTACCAAATACTATCCCGAAGGGTTGCAAGAATCATGGGAGTCCAGAGATCCCGTTGTTGCGTTTGAACAATATTTGCTGACCGAGCAAATTTTGACCGAGCAAAGCGTTACAGCAATCAAGACTGAATTCAAACAGCACATTCAAGTGTCATTTGACCAAGCAAATAATGAACCTAAAATCATTCCAAATCTTGCGCAAGAGCTTTCAGATGTCTATGCACCACATGAATTTATAGAGGCGGTTCCAAGTGGAACGCTGTCTGAAAAAAGATTCATTGATGCCATTCAAGATGGTTTAGCTTCCGCGATGGAGCGTCATCCTGAGCTTGTTCTAATGGGGCAAGACATTGCGGAATACGGAGGTGCTTTTAAAGTCACCGAAGGTTTTGTAGAGCGCTTCGGTAAAGACCGCGTCAGAAATACACCACTTTGTGAATCTGCAATTATCGGAGCTGGCTTAGGTTTATCCATTGCGGGTGCAAAAGCAATGGTTGAAATGCAATTTGCCGATTTTGTTAGTGTTGGCTTCAATCAGATCATCAATAATTTGGCAAAAATCCATTGGCGTTGGGGTCAAAACGCTGATGTCGTTGTTCGCATGCCAACAGGAGCCGGAACAGCTGCTGGACCATTTCATTCTCAAAGTAACGAAGCCTGGTTTGTACATACCCCTGGATTAAAAGTGGTTTACCCGTCCAATCCACACGATGCCAAGGGCTTGTTGTTAGCTGCTTTTGAAGACCCAAATCCTGTTATTTTCTTTGAACACAAATTTTTATATCGTAGTCTAAAGGGGCAAGTTCCTGATAGCTACTTTACCGTAGAAATTGGAAAAGCTGCAACGGTTCAGTCCGGAACAGACCTTACTATACTAACCTATGGTTTAGGCGTTCATTGGGCTCTAGAAGCTGCGGCTCAAAGACCTGATGTCAGCATAGAAATTCTGGACCTACGAACATTGCTACCGCTTGATGTCGATGCAATTGTCGCAGCTGCTTCAAAGACTGGTCGTGTGCTCGTGCTGCACGAAGACACCATGACTGGCGGTATTGGTGGCGAACTTGTAGCTTTGGTCAACGAGCATTGTTTCGAGTCTCTTGATGCACCTGTAAGAAGAGTAGCCTCTTTGGATACGCCAGTTCCATTTGCAGCAGATCTTGAGCAACAATTTTTAGCTCCTTCCAGATTGTTATCCGTTTTAGACCAGTTGCTGGCTTATTAAGGTGAGAAAGCATCTTTTATTTTTGCGTCCTTTTCTGTGGTTATGGTTAGCCATGATCCTGTTGAGGTTTGTCTTTGCATGGCAAAATGCGAGCTTCTTTGATGCCATCACTTTTAAAGCATTTGCTATCGGTGCGTTCTTTGATGCAGTTACTATTGCACTACTGAGTTTGCCATGTGCGCTTTTTGCTTTTCCAGGTTCTTGGAAATCCAAAAAGTTCTTAGGTTTTATTTATAAATCATACCTTCTGCTTATAGGAGTTTTTGTCCTGACGCTCAATTGTTGGGACATTGCTTATTTTTCCTACACTCAAAAACGGTCAAGCTTTAGTTACTTCACGCATTTGCTCACCGGGACTGAAACGAGTTCTTTGGCCGGTGAATTTTTAACAGAATTTTGGTGGCTACCCCTTCTTTTTATAGGGCTTTTCTTTGGTTTTTTTAGGTCTGTCAAACGCGGCAATAGTGCTGTTCAGGCACATAGCGCAAAAGCTTGGCTTGGTTATTTTGCAATCCTGTTATTTACTTTTTCATTAGCCAGAGGCGGATTTTCACTCAGGCCACTAAGTATCATTGATGCGAGTGCAATGACAAGTTTAGAGGAGGCACCTTTGGTTTTAAATACGGCGTTTACCGTTTTGAAATCTAGGCAATTCGAAGATCCTAAAAAGGTCACTTTTTTTAGTGATAACAAACTCAAACAATACCTTGCTACGCCAAACAACCAAGCTCAGTCAATTTTACCGAAAGGAACCAATATAGTGTTGATCATGCTAGAGAGTTTTGGTACAGCCTTTGCGGGCCCGAATAGCCCTATGTCTTTTAGCCCTTTTCTAGATTCTTTACTCGGTAAAAGTCTATTTTTAGAGGCAGCAATTGCTAATGGTCGAACGTCCATGGATGCGGTGCCTGCCATACTAGCGGGAATGCCTTCTTGGCAAAATGAGTCTTATATTTTGAGTCCATTTTGCACCAATCAAATTGATGCTTTGCCCTCCGTTTTGAATGATAATGGTTACCACTGCTCCTTCTTTCATGGCGCTAAAACAGGTTCTATGAATTTCGATGATTTTACTAAGTCCATAGGAATTAGCAGTTATTACGGCATGGAAAATTATAATGGTCCTACTGCTTTTGATGGCAATTGGGGTATTTGGGATCACCATATGTTTCAGTTTTTTGTCAAAGAACTGAGTAGTTTCAAGGAGCCGTTCATGAGTACTTTTTTTAGCCTCAGTTCACACCATCCTTATCTAATTCCTAAATCTTATCAATCCAAAGTAAAGCGAGGGCCAGAACCACTATGCGCCACCATTTCTTACACAGACATGGCGCTGCAGTCATTCTTTCAAATGGCGTCTGAACAAAAGTGGTATGATCACACACTTTTTGTGCTTTGTGCCGATCATGTTGGCCCTACGCGCCTTCCGGCTAACCAATCATTAGAGATGCGCTATCGCATTCCGATCGGATTCTATCATTCCAAAATCAACTTAAAAACTAAGCTTGATGGGAAGCTCAAAAAGGATCAGGTCTTCCAACAAATTGACATCTTTCCAACCATCATCGATTTGCTTGGTTTCCAGCAGCAAGCCTTTACATTTGGCACATCTATTCGCAACCAAAAGCAAGGTGCCAAGGTTGTTTACGAAAATGGTAATTTGATCTCCTTCGATAGTCAAAAGGGGCATTTAGATATTTTTGCCTGGAATCCCAATGTAAACATGAAAAGCGCATTGCCGTTGAATTTGCAAAGACGCTTGAATCTTTTACTTGCAACCTATCAAGATTATCAAAATCGCTTGCTCGAAAATCGCTGCCGCAAGGCAAAGTAAGGCCAATATAATCTAGGAATTCCGTATCTTTGCCTTTTCAAATCAAGAGCTATGGCAGAGAAGAGAGTAACCCGTGAAGAAGATTACGCAACCTGGTACAACGACCTCGTTTATCAAGCAGACCTCGCTGAACATTCCGATGTGCGTGGTTGTATGGTCATAAAGCCCTATGGTTATGCAATCTGGGAAAACATGCGCGACGTACTCGATGCCAAGTTCAAAGAAACCGGGCATTCTAACGCTTACTTTCCTTTATTTATTCCGAAAAGTTACCTCAGTAAAGAGGCAGCTCATGTAGATGGTTTTGCCAAAGAATGTGCTGTAGTGACGCATTATCGCCTCAAAAATGCCGAGGATGGAAGTGGAGTCATTGTAGATCCAGATGCCAAACTCCAAGAAGAACTCATTGTTCGTCCAACCTCTGAAACTATTATTTGGAATTCTTACAAAAACTGGATCCAATCATACCGCGATTTACCCATCTTGATCAATCAATGGGCTAATGTAGTACGTTGGGAAATGCGTACGCGACTTTTCTTGCGCACTGCTGAATTCTTATGGCAAGAAGGGCATACTGCTCATGCCACTAAAACAGAAGCCATTGCTGAAGCAGAACTAATGCTAGATGTCTATGCAGAATTTGCTGAAAATTACATGGCCATGCCCGTATTAAAAGGTCGTAAAACAGCAAGTGAACGTTTTGCTGGTGCAGAAGACACCCTTTGTATTGAAGCACTCATGCAAGATGGAAAGGCCTTGCAGGCTGGAACCAGTCATTTCTTAGGGCAAAATTTTGCCAAAGCATTCGAAGTTAAATTCGCTGACAAAGAAGGGAAATTAGATTACGTTTGGGCAACTTCTTGGGGTGTTTCTACTCGCCTAATGGGAGCGCTCATCATGACACATTCCGATGACCAAGGTTTGGTATTGCCACCAGCATTGGCACCAATACAAGTAGTTGGGGTTCCGATATACAGATCTGAGGAAGAACTCGCCGCTATTTCAGAGCGTTTTGCTGTATTGGCTAAAGAATTGAAGGCGCTTGGCATACGTTTTAAATACGACAATGACGACAACCGTCGCCCAGGATGGAAATTTGCCGAATACGAAACGAAAGGTGTACCTATTCGTTTGGCCATGGGGCCTAGAGACCTCGAAAATGGCAAAATTGAAGTGGCACGTCGCGATACCAAATCCAAAGAAGTGGTCGAATTTGAAGGCATCGCAAACTTCATTCAAAACTTACTCACAGCAATTCAAGCGCAATTATTACAAAAAGCCAAAGATTTCAGAACGGCCAACACTAAACAAATTGATTCTTACGAGCAATTCAAAGTTGAAATTGAAAAAGGAGGTTTCTTTTTAGCGCATTGGGACGGCACACCTGAAACAGAAGAGCTCATCAAGCAAGAAACCAAAGCAACGATTCGCTGCATCCCTTTTGACGGAGATCCAACACCAGGCGTTTGTATGGTTACAGCCAAGCCATCAGAAAGACGCGTTGTATTTGCTAAAGCCTATTGATGTCGAAATTTAATTTTCGGGATTTTTCTATTTATCAAACAAATAGTCCGCTCAAAGTCGGAACCGATGCTATCTTACTCGGAGCGAGCGTAGACATTTCCGAGGAATCAACACGTGTACTCGATGTTGGTACCGGGACAGGCGTCATTGCTATGATACTTGCTTCTCGTTTTCAGCATGTCCTCGTGACTGCCTTAGAGCCCAACGAAAGCGCTTTTATGGACGCCTCGATAAATTTTTCAAACGCCACTTTTTCTGATCGCCTCCATATCGCTAAGGTGACTATTCAAGACTTTGCTCAAGCAGCATTATTTGACATCGTGGTCACGAATCCGCCTTACTTTATAGATGATTTAAAAAGTACAGATCTTGATAAAATGCAAGCAAAGCACATTGATGAGTTGACTTTTTTTATTTTTCTAGATGCGTGCCTATTGCAATTGAAAGCATCCGGCTTGTTTTGGCTGGTGTTGCCGAAGCCCATCGCAGAAATGGTTTGCGATTATTTACATTGTAAAGGCCTGAAGCTACTTCGTAAGACGCGTTTTCATTCGAATATCAATAAGCCTGATGTAAGGTGGGTATTGGCTTTTGCTAAAAATGAAAATTCAGCATTAGAGAAAGATCATTTATTTTTGGAGGAGGAGTTGCTGATACGCAATACTGACGGTAGTTTTCATCAGGACTACATCAATTTGGCTGGCTATTTACATGCCAAAAATCTTTAGATTTTCTTTTTCCAACGTTGCAGGTCAGTGCTGAGTCCAACGGCATGAATGGTGCCTGCTTTGGAATAAAATTGTACTGCGTAGTCTAGGTCAAATTTCTTGATTTTAATACTGGTTCCCAATGAAAAACCAGCGAGTCCAGGAAAATCATTGAGTTTGAGTTGTTGTCTACGGTTGTAATTAAAGCCCATCCTTAATTGAAAAGCTCCTTTTGGAACAAGTTCTAATTGAAAATTGAGGTGATTGGCAAGCTTTTCCCCAAAATTAGGAGTGTAAACAGGAATCGTATCACCCGTGAGCGGATCATAGGTAGGACTTGCATTTGGGTCAAGCCAAATGTTATTGGGGCGGTTCAAGGAATGCCCAATGATATGAAAGCGAAATGGTGCATGCGCCAATTTATAACTTACTGCAACAT
>JBIPMW010000008.1:0-22575 GCA_044376455.1 Crocinitomicaceae bacterium
ACCATGCCCATTTGTGTTGACGGTCCAGACCACTCTCCAATGCGAACCAGTTGCAGAACCCCATTGGGTAGAAGCAGTATTGCCTGAAAAAGTAGATATTTTTTTGATGTCTCCGGCAGGATGGTGGATACTTGCACCACCAGTTGTAGCGGTGTTGTTCGCATTCCAGCCGTTCCAATACGCATTGATATTTGCTGATTTGAGGTTGTTGATTACCGATGCTTCGTTGTTGTTGTTTCCTAATTTCACCAATAAGAAATCAGAGCCAGAGTTGCCACCGCCATCGGCTGCATCGGCAATGCGCAAACAACCATTGATAAAGTAATTCGCCAAAGAACCTTCGCTAGTAGGGTTGGTACAAGTTGGTGCTTCATAACGGAAATAAAACTTCCATTGGTTCATGTTGGCAGCCGTTGCACTAACACCACAATGTAGTGCAGTTAAAAAATAAGGTTTGCAGTCTTGGGCGGTGTTGTTCACTAAAGAACCCGAGCACCAACCAGCTTGGTTGCCTTCAACCACATAAATTCGGGCAACGCCGCGTTTTTCGTCTTGCCATTGGTCACCAACTGGGCTACAGTTTACATTCACTTCGCAAGGGTCAGATTCATTGATTTTTTCAGATGTATTGATACCTGTAGAGCGGTAGTTATACATGATGCGATCGATGTAGATTTCTGATGGGGTGGTGAAGGCTGGCTCAGTAAGGGTTAAAATATGTACGGAACCAGCACACAATGCAGCATTGGCCATTTGGTGTGATTCAACATCTTGGCTCGTGAGTATCGGATGCACGTCTTGGCCTTGTAGGTTTTGAATGCGCAGGGTAGAGCCGCCATGTAAAACAAATTTCTCAAATAAATAGCTGAGTGCTTCAGCGCCTGTTGTCTGAACCATTAATTGCCATTGCTTGCATCCATTCGCTAATGTTGTCCAAGAACCAGAATTGGAAGGGGTAATATGACTTGGCAAAGCAACCCCAATACGGTACAGTACACCTTGTTGGTCGCGCAATTCATCTTCTTGTGCTAGCTGGGTAAGGTTGGGTGCATTGAGCTGCAGCGTCGTGACGTCTTTCCCGATTTCAAAACGTGTAGTGAGTGGAAGATTGTTTTGGGCCCAAACACTCAATTGCAGTGTCAAAATGAGTAAGGAGGAGCGGAGAAATTTATTCATAGTTTGCGTAGTTTATTGTAATTTCAACCAAAAATAACAATTTCATCGCAACCAAACATGCACAGAATTTGCATTGTAGAGGACGAACAAAGCTTGCGCGACATGATTAGCCTCAATCTCGAATTAGAAGGCTACTCAGTTCAGGCTTTTTCGGATGGTCAAACGGCCCAACATATTTTTGAGCAAACCTTCCATTTTGACCTGGTTATTTTGGACGTGATGCTCCCTCATGTTTCGGGTTTTGATTTGTGCCGAACCATACGCCAGCACAGTCATGTACCGGTGCTTTTTCTTTCAGCGAAAGGTACTACCGCAGACCGTATTGCCGGTCTCAAACTAGGAGCCAATGATTATTTAGTAAAGCCTTTTGATCTCGAAGAGCTGCTGCTTAAAGTTCAAATTTTACTCAATGGGTCTGTACAGCAAGACCAACTTGATACACTGCAAATCAACAACAAAACGGTCAACTTTTCAACGTTTGAGGTCCGAGACCAGCACCAACAAATTTCACACACCTTCACCAAGCGCGAGGTGCAATTGCTAGAATTGTTCCATGAAAAAGAAGGTAAAGTGGTGTCCAGGCAAGAAATTCTAGACCGACTTTGGGGTGCTGAGCAAATTCCAACGGCACGCACCATAGACAACTATATCCTGGCATTCAGAAAGTTATTTGAGCCAGATCCCAAGAACCCGCAGCATTTTCATTCCATCAGGGGGGTTGGTTATAAGTTTACTCGGGAATAGGCTCACGCCGCCTGATGCTTTTCTCTAAATAAAAGCAGAAATAGCAGCGCAACCACAAGGGCGTAACCTGCAAAAAGTAACCACGCTCCGTGCCAGTTGGTTTGACCATCAGGCAGAACGTAATACTTCCCAATTAAAAAGCTACTCGCAACGGTTCCAATGTACGCGCCAAAGCCGTTTGTCATCATGATAAATAAGCCTTGCGCACTAGCGCGAATGCTGCTGCCCGTATTGGACTCCACAAACATAGAGCCTGAAATTAGGAAGAAATCAAAGGCCATCCCGTAGACTATACAACTCAATACAATCAACGGCAAGCCGAAAGTGGTGTCGCCATAAGCGAAGAATCCGTAGCGCAGTACCCACGCGAATAGCGCAAAGAGCATCACGTTTTTGATGCCGAAGCGCTTCAAAAAGAAAGGAATGGTCAGGATAAAAATCGTTTCTGAAACCTGAGAAATCGAATAGATAATGGTAGAATATTTTTCAACTAATGTTCCTTTCGGAAAACTACTGAGGTAGGCGTCGCCATACATATTTGAAAGCTGCAAAGCTGCACCAAGTAGGATCGAAAAAACAAAGAAAAGCGCCATGCGGTAGTCTGCAAATAATTTGAAGGCGTCGAAACCTAATTGCGAGAACAACGATTTTTTCTCGGAGGTTTTTCCTTGTGGTAAACAGGCAGGTAAGGTAAAGGCGTAAATGCCAAGCGCAACGGCACCAATGCCCGCAATATAAAATTGAAACGCACTGGCCTTACTACCACTCAGGTTGGTGAGCCACATGGCAGCGATAAAACCAATGGTGCCCCAAACCCGAATCGGTGGAAAATCTTTTTGGACATCGAGCTCGTTCATTTTCAAGATCCGATACGATACCGAATTAGAAAGCGAAATGGAAGGCATGTAGGCAAGCATCCCACCAAATACAATCCAATAAAGTAGTTCGTATTCAGCCATTTGATGAAGGGCCGGAAAAGTTTGTTGCAAGGCTGCAATATTTGGAATGAGCAGCATAAACGCACCGTAAGTGAGGTGCAAAACGCCGTAGAGTCTTTCGGCGCGCATCCATTTGTCGGCTATAATGCCGACCAAAGAAGGCATGAGAATAGAAGATAGCGCGAGCGTAGAAAAGATAGCGCCAAATTGCGGAAAGGACCAACCTTTTCCTTCGGTGCAGTAGGTACCGATAGTGGTGAGCCATGCCCCCCAAACAAAAAATTGAAAAAAACTTAAGGCAGTTAGTCTGGTTTTAATGGCGGCGATTGAGTTCATCACGGATTTTAGAGGCTAGTTCGTAATCTTCGTTGTCCAATGCCTCTTGGAGTTGTTGCTCTAGCTCTTCAGTAGCATAGATATCCCACTCGTTGGGTGCATTGGAGTCTTCTTCAAAGATATCATTTTCCTCTTCAAAACCATAGGCTTCTTCTAAAGCACTTTGTGGTGTGCCACTCACTTCGTCGAGAATGCTATTTAAAGTAAGCATCGGTGCTTTGAAACGTACTGCAATTGCAATGGCGTCTGAAGTGCGAGAATCGAGCTCGGTGATGATACCGTTTTGTTCGCAAATGAGTTTCGAATAAAATACACCCTCACGAAATCTGTAAATCAAAATCTCTTTGACGCTGACACCAAAAGATTGAGCAAAAGCCCTGAATAAATCATGGGTGAGTGGCCTCGAAGGCACCATGTTCTCGAGCTCAACGGCTATGGCTTGTGCCTCAAAACCGCCAATGACAATAGGCAATTTGCGCTGACCATCGATTTCCTTGAGCGTCAGGACATAAGAGCCAGACTGCGTTTGGCTATATGCGATACCCGAGATTTCGAGGCTAATTTTTTGCATCGGGCTTTTTATTGAAGCACAACTTAGTGTTGCGCGGCTTTGAATTTTTTAACTGCTTCAGTAAATTTAGGCAAAACCTCAAAAGCATCACCAACAATTCCGTAATCGGCGGCTTTAAAGAAAGGCGCTTCGGCATCGGTGTTGATTACTACGATTACTTTTGAGCCATTGACACCTGCTAAGTGTTGGATCGCACCTGAAATTCCGGCAGCGATGTAAAGGTTTGGGCGGATGGCAACACCTGTTTGGCCAACGTGTTCGTGGTGAGGTCTCCAACCGATATCTGCTACAGGGCGTGAACAGGCAGTGGCAGCACCAAGTGCGCTTGCGAGGTCTTCTACAATTCCCCAGTTTTCTGGGCCCTTCAAGCCGCGTCCGGCACTTACAACGAGTTCTGCTTCTGGCAATGGAATGGCACCTTCTGGTTTTTTGGTAGCTAATACTTTGATGGCGCTACTTCCTGCTTGGGCATCAAAAGCTTCTACTGAACAAGCAGTGCTGTTGGTTTCTGGCTGAATGCTGTTTGGTAATAAAGAAATAATGCGGGTAGCAGAATTTACTTTTACGTAACCAAAGGCCTTGCCTGAAAATACATTGACTTTGATGTTGCCATTGGCTTCTGGTAGCGCAACTGCGCCAGCTACAAGACCCGCTTTCAGACGCACAGACAAACGCGGAGCTACCGCTTTGCCTATGAGATCATGGGAGAAAATAATAGTAGTAGCTCCGACTTTTTGAGCAGCTGCAGCCACTAATTTAACCAACTGCCCTGGGTCTTGACCATCGAGGCTGCTGTCTTGCAAAACAACAGCAGCACCGTAGTTACCTAGGGTAGAAAGTACTGAAGCATCGGCACCTCCGTTGGTTACTACTGCGACATCTGAACCTAATTTTTTAGCATAGGTAACGGTTTCTAAAGCTGCTTTAGACAAACCATTGGCTGAATTGATGTATACGAGATTCATAGGATACGGCTTAGATGACTTTTGCTTCGTTGTGTAATAAAGTAACGAGCTCGTCGAGGTTATTTGGATCGATGAGTTTGACAGAAGATTTGGCTGCAGGCATGCTGTAGCTTGCATAAGAAGTAAGTGCTTCAAGTGCAGCTGGTGCAACTACCGTGAGCGGCTTGGTGCGTGCTGCCATGATGCCACGCATGTTTGGAATGCGTTGTTCGGCCATTCCTTTGGCACAGCTGATCACTACGGGTGTGGCAACTTCTACTTCTTGAACACCACCCACAATTTCGCGCTCTGCTTTAACGGTTGAACCTGCAACATCGAGTTTGGTTGCCACTGAAATAAATGGCAATTCAAGTGCTTCGGCAAGCATTCCGGCTACTTGAGAACCGTTGTAGTCAATAGTTTCTTTACCAGTAAGGATGAGGTCAAAACCTTTGCCTTTTGCATATTCGGCAATTTGCATGGCCGTGAAGTAGGCGTCTGTGGCAGGCGCATCAATACGGACTGCGTCGTCTGCACCAATGGCAAGTGCTTTACGGATAACGGCGTCATCGGTGGCGGTACCAACTGTGATGATCGTGACGTTTCCACCTTGCGTTTCTTTGAGCTCAAGGGCACGCACGAGGGCATACCATTCGTCATAGGGGTTGACAATATATTGAACACCGTTTTCGTCAAATTGGGTATCGCCATTTGTAAAGGAAATTTTAGACGTGGTGTCTGGGGCTTTGGATATACAAACAAGAATGTTCATGTGTGTTGATTTAATGCGGTGCAAAGTTAAGTAAAAATGCAAAAAGGATACTTGAAATGAATGTCAATAATGCGACTTTCTTCAATTCGGGATCTAGGCTTGCGGGTACTGTATTTTGCACCACTTTTTGTAAATGCAGGGCAAACCCAAAAGACGGCAATAAAGCAATGAATAAAAAGTAGTTCATGGCACTAACTGCCAGAAGGTATACGGTAAAAAACCAAGTGGCTAGACCAAAACTCACCAGAAAAACATGGTAAAACTTGGCTTTCTGAAACCCGAGTTTGACTACAATGGTGCGTTTATTCATGCGACTATCGTTTTCAATATCGCGGAGGTTATTGAGGTTCAATACAGCTGTGCTCCATAAGCCAATACTTATTGCCGGAAACAAAACGATCCATTCGAAAGCTTCGCCGAATAGCATGAAAACGCCAATGACGCTTGTTAAGCCAAAAAAGATAAACACCATGATGTCGCCAAGCCCGCGGTAGCCGTAGGCGTTTTTTCCGACGGTGTAAGTAATGGCCGCAGCAATACAAGCAAGAGCCAAAACAATGTAAAAGTAAATGGCGTTTGTAGAAAGGTTCGGAACACTCAGTTTGATGAGGTAGAGCGCGCACAACAAGGAAAAAACACCCACCACCCACATGCCTATTTTCATTTGAGCTGCAGATAATTGCCCGCTTTGTATGGCGCGTGCTGGGCCCACACGTTGGGCGTTGTCGGTGCCTTTTTGGCTGTCGCCGAGGTCATTGGCAAAGTTAGAGAGCACTTGAAAACCAATGGTGGTAAGCAGTGCAAAAGCAAAAATTTGCCCATCAAATGCACCAAGAACAGCGGCTAGGCCTGTACCAACAATAATTCCGGAAAGAGAAAGCGGAAGCGTTCTGAGGCGCGCCGCATGCAACCATGCTTTGATCATTTTTTAAATATTGGCACCGTACTGCAGGGCTCGCCATACATGATGGTTTTGACATGAGGTTGAAGGAAGCGCACCAAATAAGACATCGCAAAAGCGGGGTCTTGGATATCGGCGCAACCTTTGATAATGACGCGTTGATCATGAATAGTACTGATTTCAATACTGCAAATTTCTTCTTGAATGAGGGCCTTAGCCAATTCAAGCTCAGAGCCTACCTGACTATACACATTTTCTTTTTGCAAAGCTGAACTCACGAGCATATATGCCCAAGTTGGGATAATAGCGTCAGTGCTGCAGTAAATGTAAACGGCTTTTCCTTGATAGGTACTCCAGTTGTATGCTTTGATCCAGGCGCGAAAGTCTTTTTCTTTGAGCACCAAACCTTGCCAAAGTTGTTCGGCGAGGTCGAGGCCAAGCAAGGGCATTTTTGGCTTGAAAGCAGCGAGGTCTAGCTGTACCAAACCACTTTCTTTGACTTTATTTTTGATCAAATCTTCCACGCCCTAAAATTACTTGTTCTTTTTGTATTGGTAAACAACAACGGGTTGCTTTTGGTTCTCTTGTTGCTGCGCCAATTGCCTTTCAAGTTCTTCTTGTGCAGCAAGTGCGGCTTGCTCAGCTTCAATAGCACGGCGGAGCTCGCCTTCGAAATCAGGCGGTTCAATACCGAGTTCCTTTTCAATTTCGTATTGGTATTTTGGGCGCTGAGGCCCTTGTTTGCGGTAAATAAAGGCTAAAATTACCCCGACACATAAACCTGCTAAATGACCTTGCCAAGAAACGCGCGGTTGGGTCGGAAAAATACCCCAAATCATGGAGCCGTACAAAAATACGATGAACAAAGAGAGGGCTTGCAAGGGCAAATATTTGCGCAGTAGGCCAGAGGTAAATAAAAAACCGGCAAGGGCATAAATGATGCCGCTCATGCCAATGTGTATGGCGCCGTTGGTGCCTCCAATGAACCACAACCCAAGCCCGGTAAAAAACCAAGCCATCAGAAAAACGCGCCAGGCAACGGCCTTATAGGAATAAAATAAAAGCGTCATCAATAAAAAAGTAGGCAAACTATTATTGAGGATATGCTTGACATCGTTGTGGGCATGGATCCAGGGCATCAAGAAAATACCTCTTAACCCTTGGGCAGTCAATGCCTCCAAACCATAGCGCTGAAAATCGGTGGTAAAAAGGAAGTCTGCCCAATAGACCAACCACATGACTACCAGGACAAAAATGGCCGGCAACATGGCAGGTTTGAGGCTATATTCAAAATTGGGCTCAGGTCTCATGCCGCTCTTGTGTCAAGGATGATGCCACACACTTTTTGCTGACAGAGTGGCATATCACAACACCCGAAACAGCGCTAAAATGCTCCCGGTATCTTGTGAAATGTAGGCGCTGCTTTCAAAGGGGAATTCCATGCTGATGAAGCCACAAGTTTTGAGTGCATGGGGTGGGTGGGCTAAATTCATCACGAGGTCACTAAGACCTTCGTTGTGGCCAACTACTAAAATTTCTTCTGAGCTATTTTGGGCACAAATCAGTTTCAATATTTCTTCCTTTTCAGCTAAGTAAAGTTCATCGATGAATTGAACCTGAGCTTCAGGCCACAAACCTTGGAATTCAGTCAAAGTTTGTCGTGTGCGCATGGCACTCGAGCACAAAATTATTTTTGGATCAATAGGATGGTCTTTAAAGAAGTTTTTGAGCTCAGCAATTTGTTCGTAGCCTCTTGGCAATAGTTCACGGTCAAAGTCAAGACCAGTGCGTGAATAAGGATTCGTTTTTGCGTGGCGTAGGAGGTGGAGTTTCATGGCTTTGTTATTTCACCAACCTTTCATATTTCCCTCTCGTGTAAATCAGGATGCCGATAAGCACACCTGTGGTGTTGGCAAGGGCGTCCCAAACAGAGGGTTCGCGGCCGGGTATGAGGCCTTGGCCAAATTCTAGGAAGATGCCAAAGAAAATCATGGTAAGGATGAGTAGCCATAGTGGCCAGCGTTGAAACACAATGAGCGTGTTGAGGCTCAAAATGGCGTAGGCAAAAAAGTGGCTTATTTTATCATTTCCATAGGCTTGGAAGTTCATATTGACTGGTGGAAGCAAAGAAAGGGTGATAATACCGATTACGGTTAAAATCCAAGTAATTCGAAAGAAAAGTTTCCAATTAATTACTTTTACTTTTTCCATTCTTCAAGCGTAGGCAAAATGGCATCTTTTTCAGAGAGCAGGATTTCTGAGTGCGGCAAATGCCAGTCAATACCTAGGGCAGGGTCGTTGTATAAAATGCCACCTTCGTGGGCCTTGCTGTACACGTTGTCTACTTTGTAGGCAAAAACAGCGCTTTCAGAGAGCACTACAAAGCCGTGCGCAAAACCCCTCGGGATGAAAAACTGCTTTTTGTTGGCCTCGCTGAGAATAATAGTTTCATATTTTCCGAAGGTCGGTGAATTTGGGCGAAGGTCAACAGCCACGTCTAGCACCTCTCCTTGTAAAACGCGCACCAATTTGGCTTGGGCAAAATCTCCTTCCTGGAAATGCAAACCGCGCAAGACCCCCCGGCTAGACTTCGATTCGTTGTCTTGCACAAAAGTGGTAGGCGCTACGTGTTCATCAAACCAACTTTGCTTGAAAGACTCCATAAAGTAACCGCGTGCATCTTCAAAAATTGTTGGTTCGATGGCTACTAAGCCTTTGATTGATGTGGTAACTACCTTCATTTGTCAAAGCGTTTGAGTAAATATTGACCATAGCCAGTTTTGGACAATTCTTTAGCAAGTTTCACGACTTGTGCTTTGTCAATGAAGCCCATTTCGTAGGCGATTTCCTCAAGACACGCAATTTTAAGACCTTGGCGTTTTTCAATGGTCTGGATAAAACTGCCTGCTTCAAGCAAAGACTCATGCGTACCAGTATCTAGCCAAGCATAACCGCGTCCCATCAGCTCTACTCTCAGGCTGTCGGCATGCAAATAGTGCTCATTGACAGTCGTAATTTCTAACTCACCTCTGTGAGAAGGTTTGATTTGTTGGGCAACTTGCACCACATCGTTGGTGTAAAAATAAAGCCCAACGACGGCATAGTTAGATTTAGGCTCATTGGGTTTTTCTTCAATGGAAATAACTTTTCCGTTGGCATCAAACTCTGCTACGCCGTAGCGCTCTGGGTCCGAGACCCAATAGCCAAATACGGTAGAAGCGCGCTCTTCACGCACGTTGGCTACTGCCTTTTGCAAGAGTTTCGAGAGGCCTTGGCCGTAAAAAATGTTGTCTCCGAGTACCAAACAGACGTCGTCTGAGCCAATGAATTCTTTGCCAATGATAAACGCTTGGGCCAAGCCGTCTGGTGAGGGTTGTTCAGCGTAGCTAAATTTGAGGCCGAGTTCTTCACCTGTGCCCAAGAGTTTCTTGAAAAAAGGGAGGTCGTCTGGGGTGGAGATGATCAAAATTTCTTGAATGCCAGCCAGCATGAGTACTGAAATGGGGTAGTAGATCATGGGTTTGTCGTAGATCGGCAAAAGTTGCTTTGAAACTCCTTTGGTAATCGGGTGCAAGCGCGTGCCAGACCCTCCGGCTAATACAATTCCTTTCATGGCTTAACGGTTGGCATACATTTGTTCGTAATAAGTTTGATACGCACCACTCGTGACTTTCGCAACCCAATCTTGGTTATTGAGATACCAATCTACGGTGTTATTGAGGCCTTGCTCAAAGGTGATAGAAGGCTTCCAGCCCAGTTCGGTTTCTAGTTTGGTGGCGTCAATTGCGTAGCGCTTGTCGTGTCCGGCGCGGTCTTGCACGTAGGTAATGAGGCTAGCGGCGCTTCCGGCTGCACGGCCTAGTTTTTCGTCCATGAGTTGGCACAAGAAATGCACCAGTTCAATGTTGGTCCATTCGTTGAGGCCGCCCACATTGTAAGATTCGCCCACACGCCCTTTGTGAAAGATGGTGTCAATGGCGCTGGCGTGGTCCTCGACCCACAGCCAATCTCTGATGTTGTCACCTTTGCCGTAAACGGGTAGCGGTTTTTCGTTGATGATGTTGTGGATCATCAGTGGAATGAGTTTTTCAGGAAAATGATGCGAGCCATAGTTATTGGAGCAATTGCTCATTTTGATAGGTAGGCCATAGGTATGAAAGTAGGCCATCACAAAATGATCTGAAGCTGCTTTTGAAGCAGAGTAGGGGCTGCGCGGGTCATAAGACGTGGTTTCTTCAAATAAGCCGGTATCACCTAAGCTGCCATAGACTTCATCTGTGGAGACATGATGAAACACGTGCTTTGTTTCGTTGCCCCAAGCCGCACGTGCGGCTTGTAAGAGTTGAACGGTGCCCACTACGTTGGTCAAGACAAATTCCATTGGGCCTTCTATGCTGCGGTCAACGTGGCTCTCGGCTGCCAAATGAATGACGTCTGTAATTTGGTGGCTTTCAAAAATGCGCTTGAGCGCTGCTGCATCGCAAATGTCAGCTTTTTCAAAACGATAGTTGGGCACTTGGTCAATGTCTTGGAGGTTTTCGAGGTTGCCCGCATAGGTGAGCTTATCTAGGTTGACCACCAAGTAGTCAGGGTAGTTTTTGACCAAGCGTCTCACGACGTGAGAGCCAATAAAACCAGCGCCGCCTGTTACAAGTATGTGTTTTTGAAAGTTCATGTGATTTCTATGATATTATTTTAATCAAACAAATTACAAAGACCAATACGTGAGGTCTTGAATTTTATTGCGGTAAGTGCCTTTGACATCTACTAAAATACCTTTGCCATCTTTGAGTAAAGTTTTGAAATACGCTTCGTCATGAACGGCAAATTCATCGTGGTTGACTGCCACAATAATGGCGTCATAGTCTTGGCGCACTTTATGGCATAAAGCAACACCGTATTCGTGTTCAAGCTCTTGTGAATTGGCATGTGGGTCCACGACATCTACATTGATCTGAAAAGACTGCAATTCTCTGATGACGTCAATGACTCTTGAATTGCGGATGTCAGAGACATTTTCTTTGAAGGTGGCACCCATGACCAAAACGTGTGCTTCTTGGATCATTTTGCCTTGGGCAATGATCTTTTTGGCGGTTTGCTTGCCAATGTAAAAACCCATGGAGTCATTGACATAGCGCCCAGAGTTGATGACTTTGCTGTGGTAGCCCACTTGCATGGCTTTATGTACCAAATAGTAGGGGTCTACACCAATGCAATGCCCACCCACTAGGCCTGGGTAAAAGTGCAAGAAGTTCCATTTGGTTCCGGCTGCTTCTAGCACATCAAAAGTATTGATGCCCAATTTATTGAAAATGATAGACAACTCATTGACCAACGAAATATTGACATCACGCTGGGTATTCTCTACAATTTTGGCAGCTTCGGCCACTTTGATGCTTGGCGCACGGTGCACGCCCGCGGCTACTACCAATTCATAGACTTTGGCTATTTCTTCCAAAGATTCCAGGCAAGAGCCCGATACAATTTTGATGACATTTTGAAGTGTGTGCTGCTTGTCTCCGGGATTGATACGCTCAGGTGAATAGCCTACCTTAAAATCCTTTTGGAATTTGAGCCCTGAAACTTCTTCTAATATTGGAATGCAGTCTTCTTCGGTGCAACCAGGGTAAACTGTAGATTCAAACACCACATAATCTCCTTTTTTGAGCACTTGCGCTACGGTTTTGCTGGCACCGAGCAAAGGTTTGAGGTCTGGGAGGTTAGAGTGGTCAATAGGCGTAGGAACAGCAATGATGAAGAAAGTGGCCCCTTTCAGATCTTCTATGGAAGACGTAAAGCTGATCTTTCTATTTTCAAAATCTGTGGCAGCCAGTTCTCTAGAGGGGTCTTGACCTTTGCGCATCATGTCGACACGCCCTTCATTGATGTCAAAACCAATGACCTCTATTTTTTTGGCGAATTCTAGTGCAATGGGCAGGCCCACATAGCCTAGGCCAATGACAGCTAATTTGGTGTTTTTATCGATGAGGTCTTGGTAGATCATGGTTAGTTATTGATTCGAAAATTGTGCGTCTCTGACTTGATAAATGCGTTCAATGATTTCTACAACCTTCAGGCCTTCAAGGGCGTTGGTGGTAGGGGAGGTGCGGCCATTGAGTGTATCAATGACGTTGGTGATGACATAATTATGATTTGCGGCCGATCCTTTGTAAGGGCCATAGTCATTACCCGGGTTGGTTGGGGCTAATTCAGGCATCTCATAGCCTGTAATGTTGCAAACTTCTACCTCATTCATGTATTGCCCGCCAATTTTCACCGAGCCGTTTTTGCCTATAATGGTCATCGAAGACTCTAGGTTTTGGTTGGCTATAGAAGTAGAGTAGTTGAGGCTGCCCATGCCGCCATTGATGAAATCAAAACTCACAAAGCCTGAGTCTTCAAAATCTGTAAAATCTTGGTGATTGAAGTCGGCAAATTTGCCTTGAATATTGGTGATGTCGCCAAACAACCAATACATGATGTCAATGAAATGGCTAAACTGTGTAAAGAGCGTACCGCCATCTAAATCTTTGGTGCCCTTCCAACCACCTGCTTTGTAATAGCGCTCATCGCGGTTCCAGTAGCAATTGAGCTGTACCATATAGATGTCTCCTAAAACTTTGTTTTCGATGAGTTCTTTGATCCAGACAGAAGGCGGCGAATAGCGGTTTTGCATCACGCAAAACACTTGCTTGGAAGCCTGTAAAGCTTTGTAAATGACTTGCTCACAGCTTTCTTTGCTGAGGCCCATCGGCTTTTCGCAAACCACGTGTTTGCCAGCTTCAAGTGCTTTGATGGCTTGCTCGGCATGCAAACCATTAGGGGTGCACACGTTAATGACGTCATATTCTAATCCGCTGGCGAGAAGTTCATCCAGGGTGCTAAAAAAAGGCACCTCAAAATCTTGGGCGCTGCAGGCTTCTGCGCCTCTGGGGTCTACTAAAGCTACGAGCTCGCCTTCGGCATCTCGACGAACCATTTCGGCGTGGCGCTTGCCAATGTGGCCAGCTCCTACAATTGCAAATTTAATCTTACTCATTTATCCTTGTTACGTGTCCGTTGTTCAGTTGGTATTTTTGGCCACTTTCTGGGCAAGTAGCTAGCCCTTCGGTATTAAAATTCAGGCGCTGCCCGTATTCTGACATCCAGCCAATTTGCCTTGCGGGGTTGCCCACTACTAACGCATACGCCGGAATTTCTTTGGTAACAACTGCTCCTGCACCAATGAAGGCAAAAGCGCCAATGTTGTGGCCGCAAACAATGGTAGCATTGGCACCAATGCTGGCACCCTTGCCTACGTGTGTTTGCAAGTAACTGTCTCTGCGATTGACCGCACTGCGTGGGTTGATTACATTGGTAAACACGCAACTTGGGCCTAAAAAGACGTCGTCATCGCAGCTTACACCTGTGTAAATACTGACATTGTTCTGAACCTTTACATTCTTTCCTAAAACAACGTATGGTGATATCACGACATTTTGCCCAATGTTGCAGTTTTCGCCAAGTTGGCAACCCGGCATCAAATGCGAGAAATGCCAAATTTTGGTGCCTGTGCCAATTTGGCAACCGTCGTCAATAACCGCAGTAGGGTGGGCAAAATAGCTCATTATTTCTGGATATAATTGTCAAAGTTATTATGTTCTGTTTGGCGAAGCTCTTCTGCTGTCAAACTCTTGAAATAAGCATAGGTACGCTTCAGGCCTTCGGCACGGTCAATTTTTGGTTCCCATTTCAAGAGCGCGCGCGCTTTGGTGATGTCCGGTTGGCGCTGTTTGGGGTCATCTACTGGTAAATCTTTATAAATGACTTTTTGCGTAGTGCCAGTTAGTGCTATAATTTCTTCGGCAAATTGGGAAATAGTGATTTCATCAGGGTTGCCAATATTGACTGGCTCGGCGTGGTCCGAGAACAACAAACGCACAATACCCTCGATCAGGTCATCTACATAACAAAAAGAGCGCGTCTGGGAGCCGTCGCCAAAAATTGTGAGGTCTTCACCTCTGAGCGCTTGCCCAATAAAGGCTGGCAATACGCGGCCATCATTGAGGCGCATGCGAGGGCCGTAGGTATTGAAAATTCGGACAATGCGTGTTTCTAGGTCGTGGTAGGTGTGGTAGGCCATGGTCATGGCCTCTTGGAAGCGCTTGGCTTCGTCATAGACGCCACGTGGCCCCACGGGGTTTACGTTGCCCCAGTAGCTTTCTGGCTGCGGGTGCACCGTAGGGTCACCATAGACTTCAGAAGTAGAGGCAATGAGCAGGCGCGCCCCTTTGGCGCGCGCCAAACCCAAACAGTTGTGAATACCCAAAGACCCTACTTTGAGGGTTTGGATAGGAATTTTTAAATAATCAATAGGGCTGGCTGGTGAGGCAAAGTGTAAAATGTAGTGTATTTCACCGGGTACATGAATGTATTTACTAACGTCATGCTTAATGAACTTAAAATGGGGGTGGCCAAAAAGGTGCTCGATGTTTTTGAGGTTGCCCGTGATGAGGTTGTCCATGCCAATGACCCGAAAGCCATCTTGGATGAAGCGGTCACATAAATGCGAGCCTAAAAACCCGGCTGCTCCGGTGATGAGAATGCTTTTCATGCGTTTCTGTAAACGGTGTTGCGGCCAATACTGCTGTAGTAAAAACCTTGTTGGGTCATTTGATCAGCGTCATAAAGGTTTCGGCCATCAAAAATAACGGTGTCAGCCATAAGGTCTTTGAGGGCCACAAAATTGGGGTTTCTAAAAATACCCCATTCTGTGCAAATCAAGAGTGCGTCAGCATCTTTTGCGGCGGCGTACTCATCCGTGGCATAGTTTATTTTGTCACCAACTACCTGCTTTACATTGTCCATGGCCTCTGGGTCATAGGCGCAAACATCTGCGCCTTCGTTCAAGAGCGCAGCAATGAGCGCTAGGGCTGGGGCCTCGCGGATGTCGTCGGTGTCTGGCTTAAAGGCCAGGCCCCAAACGGCAATACGCTTACCTTGCAAGTTGCCTCTGAAATAATTTTTGATGCGTGGCAGTAAAATAGTTTTTTGGTTTTCATTGACTTCCATGACTGCTTGCAGTATCTTGAAGTCATAGTGCTGTTCTTGGCCAGATTGAGCCAAGGCCTGCACATCTTTTGGGAAGCAAGAACCACCGTAGCCAATCCCCGGAAATAAAAAGCGCTTGCCAATGCGGGCATCGGCACCGATGCCAATGCGCACTTGGTCGACATCTGCCCCTACCAACTCGCAAAAGTTGGCAATTTCATTCATGAAAGTAATTTTGGTAGCTAAAAAGGCGTTGGCCGCATATTTGGTGAGCTCCGCAGACTTTTCGTCCATAACATATATGGGGTTACCCTGCCGCACAAAGGGTTTGTAGAGCGCCTCCATGATGTCTGCAGCACGGCTGTCTGAGCAGCCAAGCACTACGCGGTCTGGCTTCATGAAGTCAGAGACCGCAAAGCCTTCGCGCAAAAACTCAGGGTTGGAAACCACCGCAAATTCGGTTTGGGCATTTTTGGCAATAGTAGCGTATACTTTTTCAGCAGTGCCCACTGGTACAGTACTTTTGTCTACAATGACTTTGTAGTCGGTAATGAGTTTACCCAGTTCTTCGGCTACGCCCAACACGAAAGAGAGGTCAGCAGCGCCATCTGCGCCCGGCGGGGTAGGGAGGGCCAAGAAAATGATTTCAGCATTTGTAATGCCAGTAGCGAGGTCTGTGGTGAAATGCAAACGCCCCGCTTTGATATTGCGCTCAAAAAGCACATCTAGTTCAGGTTCGTAGATCGGGATATTTCCGGCCTGCATTTGGGTTACTTTTTGTTGGTTGTTGTCGACGCATACCACTTGGTTGCCCATTTCGGCAAAGCAAGTGCCGGTAACTAATCCTACATAACCCGTACCGATGACTGCTATTTGTTTCATTTGAAAAAAGATAAAACTGAATTGATGATGTATTGTTGTTGCGCAGCATCCATTTCGGTATGAATCGGCAAAGAAAGCACTTCCTTGCACAATTGTTCTGAGATAGGTAAATTCAAATTTTGTACTCCAAAACTGGCAAACATTTGTTGTTGGTGCGCTGGCAAGGGGTAGTAGATCATCGTAGGTACGCCTAACTTTTGGAGGTGCGCTTTAAGCGCATCTCTTTTGCCCCCATACACCTTTAAAGTGTATTGATGGAATACATGAGTGGAGTCTGCTGCACGAACCGGAATGCTGAGGCCCGAAGTGCTTGCAAATGCAGCGTCATAAACTGTGGCTACTGCCTGACGCGCGGCCGTGTATGCATCAAGATGGCGCAATTTGATGCGAAGAATGGCCGCTTGTAGGGTGTCTAGCCTAGAGTTGCAACCCACTACTTCGTGCACGTACTTAATTTTTTGACCGTGGTTGGCAATCATTTTGATTTTTTGAGCCAACTCGGCGTCCTGGGTGTAGATTGCGCCACCATCGCCGTAGCAACCCAAGTTTTTACTCGGGAAAAACGAGGTGCAACCAATATGACCAATGGTGCCGGTCTTTACGCGCTCTCCGCTGGCCAATTGATAATCTGCGCCAATAGCCTGAGCGTTGTCTTCAACGACAAACAAATTGTGTTTTTGGGCCAGCGCCATAATGGCATTCATGTTGGCCGCCTGGCCATAAAGGTGCACCGGCACAATGGCTTTGGTGCGTGGCGTGATTGCCGCTTCAATGGCGGCTGGGCTAATGCAATAGGTTTGAGGGTCTACCTCTACAAAAACGGGCGTGAGGCCCAAGAGCGCAATGACTTCTGTGGTGGCGATATAAGTAAAGCTTGGGGTAATGACTTCATCACCAGGCTTCAGGCCAAGTGCCATGAGGGCAATTTGAAGCGCATCTGTGCCGTTGGCACATGGAATAACGTGCTCAGCACCAAGGTAGGCACCCAACTCTAAAGCGAAGGATTCTACTTTTTGGCCACCAATAAACACCGCGCTTTCCAGTACTTCGGCGATGGCGTTGTCTATGGCTGGCTTGATTTTAGCATATTGGGCCGAAAGATCGACCATCTGAATACCTTTCATAGTGCAAAGAAAAGGATTTTTGCCAAGACCATACATATCTAGCGCTAAGTTGTTTGACTCACATTAAATATATATAAAAATAATAGGGTAAAATACGCGAAAAGCATTACTTTTGTATTTAGAAGAAACATCTTCTTATATGCAACAAAACGCTCTGCAATCCAATATCAATAATGCATTTATTTCAAATGCCCCCATTGCGCAGTGGTTTGTGGTCTATACCAAGCCTCAGGCCGAAAAGCGAGTTGCTGAAAGATTGCAACTTGCTGGTTTTGAAGTCTATTTACCGCTTTTTGAAGAGCTCAAGCAATGGTCTGATCGCAAGAAAAAGGTGCAACGACCTTTGATCAGTTCTGTGGTGTTTGTGCGAACCATTCCTACTCAACTTTTTGGTGTTTTTGAGGTTCAAGGCGTCAGTCGGATTTTACGCTTTTTGGGTAAGCCTGCAGTAGTACAGCACCAGGAAATTTTAAACCTACAAATTTTATTACAACAAGCTAACTTGCCTGTTCAAGCGCTTGACAAATTAGAGCCCGGCATGCCTGTTGAGGTGCTGCGCGGGCCATTTAAAGGGATTATTGGCACGGCAGTTAAGGTCTTGAACACTTTGCGTGTGCAGATAGATATCCGCCATCTCGGTGTGGCGTTTCATGTGAATGTACCCAGAAGCTTTGTAAGAACGCTATAGCCTTTATTTGGCTTGTTTTTACCGGTTTTTGGTTTGGTGAGTAACTGTGGCTCACCACGGCGAAGCCATGTCAAATACCAACAATTAGGTGAACATCCAGCAATTCAGTAATTTTGCATTTAAAATTCAATCTATGAAAGCGTTACAAACGTTATTTTTCTTGAACATTTTCTTTTTTGCCCTACCTGCCTTGGCGCAACAACCAGCAGATCAAGGGTTCTTGATTAAAGCAGAACTTGATAAACGTGGTTTAACTGAACCAGAGGCCGATGCAGCATTACTTGCCGAAGGCCTTGATATTAAAAAAATGAGTACAGAAGAGCTCTTATTCAAGAAAGCAGAAATCAGTAAGGTGCTCGACAATTTAACGGATTCAAAGAAGCAAAAAATTTCAAATAATCTGGTTATTAAGGATTCAGTCAAGCTTGAAAAGAGCAATTTGGAACGCGTCATTGAGGATAGTACTAAAAAAGAAATCCTTCAAACAAGCACAATTTACGGGCATCAACTGTTTGGAGATGGTGGTTTGCCAGTACAGGCAAACACTGATGGCGCTAGTGCTCCGGATACTTATGTTTTAGGCGCAGGTGACCAAATTCGCATTACAATTTTTGGAATCTCACAAGCTGATTTGTTGTTGACTATCAACGAGAGCGGGTTCGTAGCACCAGCTGGAATGGGGCAAATTTATTTGAAAGGGCTTACTTTGCGTGAAGCAAGAAAAGTGGTTCGCAACCGTTTTTCAGTTGCCTATCGTTTTCAGTCCGATGAATTTGCATTGACGCTGCAAAAAGCTCGCATGCTGAATGTCAATATTTTTGGTGAAGTAGTCAAAGGCGGTAGTGTACAACTTTCTGCGCTCAATACGGCACTCAATGCCTTGATGGCAGCGGGTGGGGTCAGTGAAATAGGTTCTGTGCGCCACATCGAGTTACTCCGTGGCGATATCAGGAAGAAAATTGACTTGTATGCATTTTTGAACAACCCTAGTGTTCAATTTCAATATGACCTACAGCATAATGACATCTTGTTTGTACCAGTAGCTCAAAAGGTTGTCTCTCTGGAAGGCGCCGTGAAACGCCCGATGCGTTATGAATTGGCAGGTAAGGAAGGACTTAAAGAATTGTTGGCTTTTGCGGGTGGTGTCTTGTTCAATGCCAATGCAGAATTGATACAAATAGAGCGACAATCAGGAGAAAAGCCCCAACTTACTGAATACCGTTTGGCAGATGTACTTAGTGGAAAAGTTATTGTTGAATTATTTGATGGCGATGTCATTAAACTTAGTCCTAGTAGCGTTCCATTAGAACAATTTGCTGCTATACAAGGTGCTGTGTATTATCCCGGGAAATATGCATGGAAAGAGGGCCAAAAGCTTTCAGAAGTTTTAGATAAAGCGAAATTAAAACCCCAGACCAGTACTGAATTGTATATGGTTAAAAGAACACTAACTGATGGCACTCAAAAAGTTATTAAGGTAGTTGGAAAGGATGCTCAGTCTTTTGAACTTTTGGCCCAAGATAGTATTTTGGTTTTTGACCAAGCTGCTTTTGCCAACCAACTTCCATTAGAAGTAACGGGGGCTGTGCGCGAACCTTTCAAGCAAAACTTGGCATACACAGACCAAATTAAACTTTCTGAAGCATTGGCCTTGGCAAAAGGGACCTTGCCTACCACCGCAGAGTGGGCATTTGTGCGCAGACCAAACTTGTTTGTACCCAATGAATACAGCTACGCCCGAGTCAATCTCAATGAAAATGGTGATTATGCTTTAGGTGCTGGTGATGTCTTGATGGTCTATGACAAAGAAATCTATACACAGGCAGCTGATGTGAGTATCGGAGGTGCCGTGCGCTCAGCGTATCGCACACCGTTTAGCCCTGAGCTTAGCATCAAAACGCTCATTGAAATGGCAGGCCGTACAACTGAGAAAGCCAACTTAAATAGAGTAGATTTATTCCGGTTAGTTTACGATGAAAAAAGAGGTTCCGGTTTTGAACTTATTCGCTTGAGCATTGACGCTGATTACAACGTGGTGGGTTACCCTGGCGGGTATCCTTTGCTTCCGTTTGATCAGATTGTAGTACGTCAACTCCCCTTGTTTGACAAAGATAAAGTGGTAACTGTAAATGGTGAAGTTAAATTCCCTGGAGACTACGCTTTGCCAGCCACTCATTACAGGCTTTCCGACCTCATTACAGATGCTGGAGGCATCAATGCGATAGGTAGTTATGATGGGGCTATCCTGATACGTTCTTTCAATAACGTTGGCCCTGTTGGTGTCGATGTTAAACAAGCCTTGCGTCATAAAAGATCAAATAAGTACAACCCTTATTTGATGTCCGGTGATGTACTCACAATTTACCCTGCTCAAAATACTTTTAGCCTTCGCTTATTGGGTACTAACTATCCTTTGCAAGATAGCGTGTCGTCTATGACCGCAAAATCGTTTATATACGTTGGTAAAAAATCTGCAAGATGGTATTTAAGAGAATATGCAGGTGGTTTTTCCAAAAATGCTGATAAAAATACCTTGGCGGTTGTTTATCCTGATGGCAGTGTAGATGGTACTAGAAAAATTCTTGGTGTCATTAAAGATTATCCTAGCGTTAAAAATGGAGGCCAAATTATCATTCTTCTTGATGAAGAAAAAGAAACCAAAGAGAAAAAAGAGGTGGATTACGACGCTATTTTCTCAAGATCATTCCAAGCAATCTCTTCAATCTTAACGATTTCCTTACTTCTTAAACAACTTTAAGATGTCAGAACAACTTCTACAACAACAGCAAACGTCAGACGAAATAACGCTCAAAGAGCTCATATTAAAGGGTAAAGATTGGTTTAACTATTTGTGGGGTTATAAATGGCGCATTTTACTCGCTGGACTTCTTGGCGGTGCCTTGGGTTTCGGTTATGCCAAGTATTTTACAAAACCGACCTATACTTCGGTTGTCAGTTTTACTTTAGAACAAAAAAGCGGTGGCGGAGCAGGTGCCCTCGGCGGTTTGGCTAGTTCATTGGGTTTAGGTGACCTGCCAACAGGTTCAAGTTCAGGCATGTTTGGCGGAGAGAATGTTCTGCACTTAATGAAATCTAACCGCATCATTCATCAAAGTTTAAAGGAGCCACAAGTTGATTTGAATGGAGATCATCTATTGAATGGCTACCTGAAAAATCATTTTGAAAAACCCCTCAAAGAAAAGGAGTTTGAATTGTTTCCAAAAAATTTGGACACTATTACCTTTACCAGACAACAGGATAGTTTGTTGCTATTGATAACTAAAATTATTAGGGAAGAACAAGTTGTAGCCGAAAGACAAGACAAGAAAACTACAATTATCAACTTAGAAGTAAAAGATAATAATGAGCAATGGGCTTATTTATTTTCTAAAGCACTGGTTAAAAATGCCATTGACCTTTATTTAGAAATCAAGGTTGGCAAACTTATGAGGACAGAAAACGAGCTTACCCAGAAGAAAGACTCCATTAGAGGCTTATTAGACGGCTCCATAACCACATTGGCTTTTGAAACTGATTTGAACAGCCACACCCCATTGATGCGCTACAAAACAAATCAAGCTAAAAAACAAATTGATGTTGAGGTTTTAAAAACGATGTACGGAAATGTGATTCAAAACCTTGAAATGACAAAGTTTCAGAGGGCACAAGAAGAACCGATTATTGAGATTATTGATGAGCCTATTTTGCCATTGAGTAGGGAAAAGTTTGGGAAGGCCAAAGGGATGGTAATGGGTGGATTTCTTGCAGGCTTTTTAATATTTGGTTGGTTGGTATTAAGGCGCCTTCTGAAAACTATAATGAATTAGTGTGGTCCGGACCGACGAGGGGTATTTAATAGTTAGTGTAAATCGTTAAAGTATTGATAATGAGTCCTTACATCAAGTGCAAGTTCACTTTAATTCTTGTTGATATAATAAAACTTAAGGAGTTGGTGCGCAGTTTGGTGCGTAATAATTTATATCTCTAATCTTAAGAATGTATAAAATAATTAATTTTCCCAAAATTCATGATCCACGAGGAAATTTGTCTTTCATGGAATACCCAATACATTTACCATTTGAAATTAAGAGGGTTTTTTGGACTTACGATGTGCCCGGAGGTGAATCAAGAGGAGGCCATGCCTATTTTGAGCAAGAGGAGGTAATAATTGCTCTAAGCGGTAGCTTTGACATTGTAATTACAAATAAAGAAGGAGTAAAAGAAAGAATTACATTGAATAGATCTTATCAAGGTTTGTATATTCCACCCCATACTTGGCGGCATATGGAAAATTTCTCGACAAACTCATTAGGATTGCATTTATGTGGTTCTGTATTTAGTGAGGACGATTATATTAGAAATTTTGATCAGTTTTTGGAGACTTATGAATAGGAATACTGTTTTCGATTGTAAGCTTATTGAACTGCCGCAAAACCATAATACTAATGGTAAGATAACTGCAATTAATG
>JBIPMW010000088.1:0-7942 GCA_044376455.1 Crocinitomicaceae bacterium
ATACGGCAGCCCTGAATTGGCACAAGAAATTAAAAATCTGATCCAAGACACACCCGTCCACCTTGATCATGAGTGGGGTTTGGATCATGGGACCTGGACTATTCTCAAACACTTCTACCCCGCAGCCAACATACCAGTTGTGCAGTTCTCTATTGATTACAGACAGCCGCTGAGTTACCATTTTAACCTTGCCAAACAATTAAGTTCACTCAGAAAAAAAGGTGTATTGATTATTGGATCTGGAAATATTGTCCATAACCTCAGGGCCGTAGATTTTAGTAAAATCAATGAAGTAGGTTATGGTTACGAATGGGCACATGAGGCCCGGGCCTACGTCAACAACTGTATTCGCACTGAAAATTTCATGGCACTCCAGGAAATTGAGCAAGGACCTGCAGCACTTCAAATGGCCATACCTACCCCAGATCATTACATTCCTCTTCTTTATATTTTAGGTCTGAAAAACAAGGAAGAAGAATTGCAATTTTTCAATGACAAACTACTCGCTGGGAGTTTAAGCATGACTTCGCTTAAAATTGGCTAGATTTTCTATCAAATAAACCTTTCGGTCCTTCAGGATGTTCTATCTTTGTAACAGAAATAAATGAGTTATGTCGCAAAGAAATTGGCAAAGTATCAAAACCTACGAAGACATCAAATTTGAGTTCTTTGAAGGAATCGCTAAAATCACAATAAACAGACCTAAAGTCTACAATGCTTTCAGGCCCGAAACCAATTTTGAAATGCTTGATGCTATGAATATCTGCCGCGAAAGACCTGACATCAATGTAGTTGTCTTGACCGGCGAAGGCGACAAAGCTTTCTGTTCAGGAGGAGATCAAAATGTTAAAGGTGTGGGCGGTTATATTTCTGAAAACGGCGTGCCCCGCCTCAATGTACTCGATTTACACAAAGCCATTCGCTCTTTACCGAAACCGGTCATTGCAATGGTCAATGGTTACGCGATCGGCGGAGGCCACGTACTTCACGTGGTTTGTGACCTCACCATTGCTTCTGAAAATGCACGCTTTGGTCAAACAGGCCCTAAAGTAGGTAGCTTTGACGGTGGTTTTGGTTCTTCTTATTTAGCCAGACACGTGGGCCAAAAGAAAGCCAGGGAAATTTGGTTTTTGTGTAACCAATATACCGCTGAGGAAGCAGAAAAAATGGGAATGGTGAACAAAGTAGTTCCGCTTGCTGCACTTGAAGACACCGTTGTCGAGTGGTCAAAAATCATTATGAAAAGAAGCCCTCTTGCTATTCGCATGATCAAAAGAGCAATGAATGCTGAACTCGATGGACAGCATGGCTTAATGGAGCTTGCAGGTGATGCAACCCTACTCTACTATCTCACTGAAGAGGCGCAAGAAGGCAAACATGCATTTCTCGAAAAACGCGATCCAAATTTCCAACAATATCCAAAATTCCCTTGATGTCAGTAGCACAACTAGAACCAACTGCCCTTTGGCAACATTTTGCAGCACTCAATGCCGTTCCAAGACCTTCCAAAAAAGAAGCGCGCGTCATTGCTTTCATGAAAGCTTTTGGTGAAAACTTAGGCCTAGAGACGCACGTCGATCAAATTGGCAATGTCATCATTAAAAAACCCGCTACTCCTGGAATGGAGCACAAACAGACTGTCATTTTGCAGTCTCACCTCGATATGGTGCACCAAAAAAATGCTGAAACAGTCTTTGATTTTGATTCACAAGGAATTGAAATGCAAGTGAATGGCGATTGGGTGAATGCCAAAGGAACAACGCTAGGTGCCGACAACGGTATCGGCGTAGCCGCAATTATGGCTGTATTATCAAGTACAGATATCGCGCACCCTGCACTAGAAGCATTTTTTACGATCGACGAAGAAACAGGCATGACGGGTGCCAAAGAAATGGACGCTCAGTTGCTTTCAGGCTCCATACTTTTAAACCTCGATACAGAAGATGACGACGAACTTTCGGTAGGTTGTGCCGGTGGCATTGACACCAACACCTTCTACACTTACAAAGAAGTAGCTGCAAACCCAGCAGACACTTGTTTTCAAATCAACATCAAAGGATTACTTGGTGGACATTCCGGAATGGACATCGATAAAGGTCGCGGTAATGCCAATAAATGGATGGTCAGAATTTTATGGGAATTGCAACAAGAGCAGCAGCTACACTTACATGACTTTGATGGCGGAAGTTTGCGCAATGCCATTCCGAGAGAGGCAAGTGCTACTGTAAGTTGCTCAAACCCGGCGCTTTTTGAACAAACGTTGCAAGCCATCATCGCTGATTTCAAAAATGAATTCAAGAGCATCGAACCGCACTTTGTCATCAAGGCTGAAATCAAAACTTACCCCGCTCACATGATGGATACTGCTGATTTCGATAAAATTCTGCGTACACTTTGTGCCGTTCACAATGGCGTATACCGCATGAGCCCTGAGATCGAAGGATTGGTAGAAGCATCCTCTTCTCTGGCGCGCGTGATCATCAAAGACGGAAAATTCCTGACGCAGTCTTTACAAAGAAGCTCTGTTGAAAGCACGAAAAAAGAAGTCAGTATGGCTTTGCGCTGTGCCTTTGAAAACATGGGTGCAACGGTAGAGCAATCTGGTGATTACCCTGGCTGGCAACCAAACATGAGTTCGCCAATTTTGCAAACCATGACCGCACTTTACCGTGAACTTTTTCATGAAGAACCTAAAGTTAAAGCCTGTCATGCTGGACTTGAATGTGGCTTACTCGGTGAAAAACTACCTGGTGTCGACATGATTTCTTTTGGTCCGAATATTCGTGCTGCGCACTCCCCTGACGAAAAAGTACAAATTTCTTCGGTTCAAAAATTTTGGCAATATTACCTTGCCAGCCTCCAACAAATTCCAAACAGATAATTCCACTGCATGACCCAACAACTCAATACAATTGAAGAAGCCATCTACGAAATCCAACAAGGACGCGTAGTCATTGTGGTGGACGACGAAGACCGTGAAAACGAAGGTGATTTTCTAACGGCAGCACGCAATGCAAGCCCAGAGCTCATCAATTTCATGGCTACCCATGGTCGAGGTCTTATCTGTGCACCAATTTCAGAGGAGCGCTGTGATCAACTTGGCCTTGAATTGATGGTGCGCAACAATTCTGCCGCTTACGAAACACCTTTTACAATTAGTGTTGACCTCATTGGCCATGGCTGTACTACAGGAATTTCTGCTTCAGATCGTGCCAAGACTATCTTGGCCATGATTGATCCAAACACCAGACCAGAAGAACTTGGGAAGCCGGGGCACATTTTTCCATTACGCGCCAGAAAAGGTGGCGTACTCAGGAGAGCCGGCCACACCGAAGCCGCCATCGATTTATCCAGACTAGCTGGCTTTGAAGAAGCCGGAATAATAGTTGAAATCCTCAACGAAGACGGCACAATGGCACGCTTGCCACAACTGCTTGAAATCGCTAAAAAATTCGACCTGAAAATTGTGAGCATTGCCGATTTGATCAAATATAGAGTCGCCAACGAATCATTGGTTCAGGAGCAGGTTCAGGTTGAAATGCCAACTGTTTACGGTGATTTCAAATTGCGCGCATTCAAAGACCAAAGCAACGATCAAGACCATTTGGTCCTAACCAAAGGCACCTGGAACGAAGACGAAGCGGTACTTGTTCGGGTACACTCCTCTTGTCTTACCGGTGACATCTTTGGAAGCTGTCGTTGCGACTGCGGCCCACAACTTCATAAAGCAATGGAGTTGATCAACCAAGAAGGCAAAGGCGCTATCGTCTATATGAATCAAGAAGGGCGTGGTATAGGTTTGTTAAATAAACTCAAGGCTTATAAATTACAAGAAGAAGGCCTCGACACTTATGAAGCCAATGAAAAATTAGGTTTCCAAGCTGATGAACGCGATTATGGAATCGGCGCACAAATTCTACGTTCAATTGGTGTGCGCAAGATGAAGCTCATGTCAAACAACCCAAAAAAACGTACCGGACTCATTGGTTATGGCTTGGAAATTGTAGAAAACATACCGTTGGAAACCGAAAGCAATGTACACAACGAACATTACCTGAAAACCAAGCGCGATAAAATGGGACACACCCTCAAATTGGATCATTAATGTTACAAGCCAAAAACCTTTGCAAGCAATATAATGAACTCCAAATTTTAAAAGGAGTTGACCTTGCTATTTCTACAGCCGAGGTTGTTTCAATTGTAGGGTCTTCTGGTGCAGGCAAAACCACTTTACTACAAATTTTAGGAACGCTCGATGAACCTAACTCAGGTTCCTTACTCATCGAAGGCAAAGATCCATTTACACTTTCGGAGAAAGAACGCTCATTCTTTCGCAATCAAAGACTCGGTTTTATATTTCAGTTTCATCAACTTTTGCCTGAATTTTCGGCGCTCGAAAATGTAGCGCTACCAGCCATGATTGGCGGAAAAAATCAAACAGATGCAATGAAAGATGCACAAGTTTTACTCCAAAGACTCGGCGTTGCGCACCGAGCTACGCACCGACCTAATGAACTTTCCGGAGGGGAACAACAAAGAGTAGCCGTAGCCCGCGCCCTCATCAACAAACCTGCTTTGGTTTTTGCCGATGAACCATCAGGAAATCTAGACACCGAGAATGCCAATGCGTTGCATCAGTTATTTTTTGAATTGCGAACCGAATTCAAGCAATCTTTCGTCATTGTAACACACAATGAAGAATTTGCTCAACTGGCAGATCGTTGTTTAAGAATGAAAGATGGACGCTTCGTCTAACTTAACGTTTGCGGAATTAAAAGAATTCCTCGATCAAAAAGCGGCTCAGTACGAGCAGCCTAATTTCATTCAGGACGACCCAATTTCCTTGGCTCACCGCTTCACTAAAAAAGAAGATATTGAAATCGTGGCCTTTTTAGTCTCTACGATATCTTGGGGTAAACGCAGTAGTATCATTAAAAGTGGAGAACGCTTACTTGATATACTTGGGCCCGAGCCGTTGGCATATATCTTGAATTACAAAGACGGTGCTTGCCCCTTGTTTATTCACCGCACTTTCAATCAAGTTGATTTAAATGGCTTTTTATTGGGCCTCAAATTTTGTTACGAAAATGGTGGCTTAGAAGCTGCATTTGATGGAAGGTCATCAAAAGTATATGACCGCATCATGCATTTCAGGGAAATTTTCACTCCTTTTCTTCAAGCGCGAAGTCAAAAGCATGTTGCCAATCCGAGTAGCGGATCTGCGGCAAAAAGACTCATTATGTTTTTGAGATGGATGTGTCGGCCCGCCACAAATGGTGTTGATTTTGGAATCTGGCAAAACCAAAATTTGCCGTTTTTAATGATCCCAATTGATGTGCATACAGGTAACATTTCACGAAAACTAGGGCTTTTAAAGCGCACACAAAACGACTGGAAAGCAAACGAAGAGCTCTATGAAAAGTGTGTAGCATTGGACCCAACTGACCCAGCAAAATATGATTTTGCCTTGTTTGGCTTGGGTGTCTATGAAAATTTCTAGACTTTTTTGGGTTCTCGAAGAGGTACCAAATGCATGTATTTGCTGAGCCCCGTTCCTCGAATGGTTTTGAGCCAAAGGGCACCATCGCGGTCAAGACTCATTTGAAACTTCCAAATTTCTTTTTCAACCCTAACCGTGAGTATTTGATTTGATTGATTATAATTGAAGGAGCCTGTATCTGAAGTCTTAGTGGCGAAATCTTGCAAAGAACCAATTTCTACTTTACCGGAAAAATAAAATACAAAAACACCTTGCCCCCATGTATGAAAATGCGGAGACTCATTTTCTGAGGTTTTTGTCAGATCGAGCTCCCAAATTTTACTATTACCGCCGCAAAGTAAATTGGTATAATCAACTTGATAGGTTTGCTCGCCGTTGATACAACTACTCAGCAGAAATACAAGAATTGCACTAAAATGCCAGCTGTTTTTCATAGAGTATTTTCCATATTTCTGCTGAAACCTCGGTTTGCTTTTCAGGCTTGATATCGGCATCATTGATCTGCTCACAACACACATATTGATAACGGTGTTGCTTCCAAGTAAACAGACAATTATAAAAGTACTTTTCACCTTGATAGCGCTCAAAGAAGCGAACTACGATGTCATCGTATCCATTTGCACGTGGTCTTAGTTCTATTGGATAACCAATAAAACCGTTGGCCTGTACATATTTTTCACCTTCGCGTTCATAAATCACAAAGCGCCTTACTGGAAAATGATTCACCCCAGCTTTCATGAGCACCATACAGCCTTGATCCAAGGAAAGTCCTTTGCGAAGCGGGAAAATTCTAAAAAAGTTTGGTGTACAAGATGGCCTGTTTTCATCCTCACTCCAGGATAATGTTGAATCACATAAACGAAGTTCCTTGAGTAAAAGCGCCTCTTTTTTACCTTTAAAACCATTTGTGGTGAAATCAGTTGAAATTTCTACTCCTTTGGTTTTTTTCAAAACCATTGCTTGATCTTCTTTTGTTGACTCAGTTTTTTCAGATTTCGTAAAAAAAACTAAGACCAATAACCCGAGCAACAACGCGGCTGAGATGAGTATGATTTTTTTCTTTTGCATCAGTTAAATATGGAATGAGATAAAATTCTTGCAGCCTCAAATGCTTGAGGATCTATCTGGTGTTTTATTTCTTTAGATTCAGCTAATTGAAGTAAAGCTTCCGTGGATAGATTTCCAGTTAAGTCATCTTTGGCCATTGGACACCCGCCAAACCCGCCAATTGCCGTATCAAAATGCTGACAACCTGCTTGAATGCAAGCTTCTAATATCTCTTGCTCTTGACCTGGTATCACATGTAAATGCGCCGCAAATTTTTGGGTGGGGAAATGTCGGTATAATTGGCTGAATAATTCTTGTGATTGTATTGGATTTGCCACTCCGATTGTATCAGAAAGCGCAAATTCAAATATAGGAAAGTGCTGATTGAGTTTTTCGACCCACTGACAAAGCAAATCTGCTGACCACGGATCTCCGTAAGGATTTCCAAAACCCATGGATAAATATACCCTTAGCAATTTATGAGCGCTGCTACAATGTTCAGCCACTTTTTCCATGAGTATTAAGGACTCCTCTAAGGTTTTGTTAGTGTTGCGCTTTTGAAAAGTTTCAGAAATTGAAAAAGGATAACCAAGAACGTCAATTCGTTCATAAGAGGCCGCCTCTTGCGCGCCGCGTTCATTGGCGATGATGGCTAAAAGCTTGGTTTCTGAAGCATTGAGTTGCGCCAATACCTCTGCAGTATCCTGGAGTTGTGGAATGGATTTGGCTGATACAAAACTGCCGAAGTCGAGGTAATCATAACCGCAGGCCAACAATGCGTTGAGGTAGGAGACCTTTGTTGATGTAGGAATCCATTCTTTGATACCTTGCATGGCATCTCTTGGGCATTCGGTTATGATCAATTGTGAATTCATGCGTTGCTTTTTTGTTTGAGCAGTGCCTGGTTGATTTCTTTAATGAGTTTTGGACCTTCGTAAATGAAACCCGTATAGAGCTGAACTAACGATGCTCCGGCGGCAATTTTGTCCAGCGCATCTTGCGCACTATGGATTCCGCCAACAGCAATAATAGGAATTTTACCTTCAGACTTTTGATGAATATACCTGACCACCTCTGTGGATCTTTGGGTTAGTGGCTTTCCTGAAATGCCACCAGCGCCGAGGGCATCAACTATTGCTTTTGGCGTGAGGAGGTTTTCTCTTGAAATGGTGGTATTAGAAGCAATCAGCCCGGCAATTTTAGTCTCAAAAACAATTTCAATGACTTCGTCAAGTTGGGTGTTGGTTAAATCCGGAGCTATTTTGAGCAAAATAGGTTTTTGTTGCGCTTTTGCTTCATTGAGTTGTTGTAGGGTCGACAACAATTCCAAGAGCGGGCCTTTTTCTTGTAAAGCTCTTAAATTGGGTGTATTGGGAGAGAAACATTGACAACAAA
>JBIPMW010000433.1:0-7907 GCA_044376455.1 Crocinitomicaceae bacterium
TTCCATGATCCGGCTGAGGTTGTGCCACCAACAATAACTTTCCAGTTGTAGTCTGAGTTGTTGGTAATCCCCATGATTGATAACGCAGTCAAGATAACGATTGCGTCAAGACGGGTTGATTTAAGACGGATAGAAACTACAGGATATTCAGTAGAAGCATTTGTTAAATCACGCGGAGATGCAACTGGAGTTCCAATGGCAGACTGTGCACCACGTAATTCATATCCCCCTTCAGACAAGACGGTTGAGCAAACTTGTTTTAACGTACTGCTGCTTGCCGTTGTTCCAACATTAGTAATTTCATAACGCAACGGCAAGGATGCCGTTGTTATATAGGTGGATGTAATTAAGTTGGCGTGATGGAATGAATGACAATGGATAAATGCACCATTGATTACAAACCCTGCACGCACGGTGCCAAGACCAAGCCATTCAATATCAAACCAAAGGATCTGCGCTTTGCTGATATCAAGGGTAAAACCAGACGGCCCGTTGCCATCTAGTTTATCAATGTTCCAGTTGGCTTGAGCTACTCGTGTTTCAGCAAGACTTCCACTTACAGAGCTACGCTCAACAAATGCCGGCTCTGTAGTACCACTGACTTCCAGGTACATACCGTTGGCTGCACCGTAGTAACCAACACGCTGTCGTAAGTTCGCCTTTGCAGCATTCATTACAAAGGTTGACATGAACAACAGGGATTTCCCTGGTTGATATGAACAAACCTTGTTGGTTTCCCTGATGATCTCAGAGCCAGATGCGGTAGTTACATTGAGATCAACAAGACCTTCGTTTGCATTGAATGCGTATGTAGCGCCAGTACCACTAGATGTAGACCACAAACCATTGTCGTTATAACGATGGCTTGAGTCGAATAAAGTCAGAGGTGCTGATACACGTGTGCGTCCAAAAGCATCACCTGCCATACCAGCGGGTTGTACATAAGTACTTGAGCCACTTGCAGTGACAACCTCTAGGGGATGCCCACTGCAAGTCTGCACTTTTTCTACGTGATATAGATTTTCGTTCTGGGGATCTCTGTATAACGGCATTGTTTTGACATATATTTTTCTATTTTACTTCTTGCTATTCCAGGTATCTCTAAGATGACCATAATCCCTGGGCTCAGTTACAGGCACCTTAACATCTTTACAGACATCGCAAGTTCCTGTATGCCAAGTTGAACAGTGATTCAACGGGCCAATGTACTCCTCTGCTTGGTACCAATTACCATGCTGCATGCCACACATGTGACAAACCCAGGCTGGATACTTACTTTGTGCCATAACCATTTCCTTGCACCAAGTCAGCAAACTCTTTAGCTTGTTCATATTCTTTTTTAACTACCTCTAGGTTATAGTTTACGGCTGCAACTAAGGCTTCATACAGATCTTTACCTGGTAATTCGTTTGCAAATTCTGCAAGAGTATCTGCAAAATAATCTTGAGCTTGCCTCTTAAGTTTTTCTGTTGTTGTGTTGTTCATTGCAGTTGCAAGTGTTGGGAATGCCTTGGCTGTGTCATGTAGATTCTCACGTGACTGTTTTGAAACTAACGGCGTGTTAATTTCTGCAACAACCCGATTCTTCTTATACCACTCTTGCCATTGCGAAATGACATCTATAGGTTCGTGAGGGTGATCCATAGTTAAATAAAAAACGCCCCACGAGTGTGGGACGTTCAATCATAGTAAGAATTAAGAGACTACTACTGTTTCTTTCGAAACATTTTGGGTTTCTTCTAGAAACTTTTCGATAGCTGCAATACGTTCAAAGTACAAGTCCCGGCAAGTAGGGCCAGCCTCTGTCATGCAGAAGCGTTCCCACAGTCCCGTATAGGTGTGATTGGTAGGTTGGTACACCTGATAGATGTGCTCAAGAAAGTCAGCCTTCTGCTGTTCCTTGGTAACGTCCCAAGACTGAAGTTGTTCCTTGAGCCAAGGCGTATCAAAAGCACCAGTCGTATTTAGTTTTTTAAGAAGCTCTTCATTCATTGGAGTCAACTGCTGTGATGGAGGTAAAGACACCCTTGATGCTAGGGCTTGCTTCAAACAAAAGGTCGTCTACTTCATCTTGTAATGCAATTGCAATATCTTGCGGGGTGCGACCAGTGAAGCTGTCGTATTCAACTTCAAGGTCAACCGCAAAGGATACGGTTAGCTTAGGCACAGCAGTGAGAACCATTTCTGGAATGGAGGACCCAACTACTTTACAGTAATCTCTCTAAAGAGTGCACTTGATTACGTTGATAGTAACCAAGTCGTTCTTGAATAATTTGTGTGTAATTAATAGCAGCATCAACCATTTCAGTTGCATCCATAGACGCAGCTAGGTTTTCATTTGCCAGCATGGCAGCCGTTAATACGGTAACCTGCCACTCCAGCTTGGTACCGATCAATGCAGGAATGGGTGTCCCGTCCTGAGTAAAACCTGCTAGCAATTCAACCAGCTTGTTTGCATCAGTCATGGAACACCCGTAGTAGTTATCTAATTGTATGGCAGTTTATTTTTCTGCCTTGACCATGTGATACCAATAGGCACGAGCTGCGTTCTGATGGAAGCGCTTACCAAACAAAAGCTTAAGACGTTTTTGCTCCAGCTCATCAACTTCCGTCACGTTGTACGGAAGAACTTCTTCGCCATCATTAAGGCCAGAAATTTCAAGAGTGTTTATTTCCAGCTGCAGATTAAAATCATCTACAGCGTGGTTGTGACAACTCATCTTGATGTGAGCATCTTCTAGATCCGTGGGAGCTTCAATCTTTTGATAGAAGGTCTCCGGGATATTCGGATGCATCCAATTCCACCCTTGGCTCTGAGTAGATGCGGCTGGTGCGTACCGCGTATTCTTGAGTGACTTTGACTCCGAATGGGAGTTGCTGACCGGTTTGGTACGCATTGCGGATGGCATCGAGATTTGGGAGTACTTCGTGTTTAGTTTTGGGTTCGGTCCTTTCGGCAAGGACCTCCCCTGACATTGAACGTACCACAATTTGCTTGGTTGTGGTGGTCTCTTGCTCAATGCAATAGAGCTGTCGCTCCTCAGAGTTCCAAAACTCCGGATCGGAATTGATCTCAACAGTAAGATCTTTCTTTTTGCTTAAGGCAAATTGATAGTTCCTACCCTGAATCTTATTAGACTCTTGCGGTAAAGAACGTCGCAACCAACCTAGCAAACCCTTGAGGGACCGCAGCTGGGATTCGTGGTGACGCTTGGCTTGTGCAATGAGGTCCCCTTCCTTCTTGATGCGCTCAAGAGCATCCTCATGGGCCGCCATAGCGTAATAGATACGGTCGACCTTCTCTGAACGGAGAGAGGCACAGGCCTCCAGCTCAGCTTGCGCCAGCTCTTGGGACTCAGGAGTGAGGAGAGGAAGACTGCGTTCCAGGGCACCATAGTGCTCGTAGAGTTTGAGGATGTTGAGATCCTTAAGCTTAACCTGTGTGATTTGAGTCATGACCTAGATGTTTTGGAATTTGGATTGAAGCTTGTTTAATGCAAAGGCTAACAAAGCCGCGGCTGCTGTCCAAAGAATATCTTTTAGTACTGGAAGTACAGCAGATGCAAATGCTTCAAACATGAGTTGAGTGTGTAGGTAGTAGTCAGTTTTACGTCATGACCAGGACGTTGGATCAAACTTCCTTGATCAACAGTTCTTTAATAAGTTTTATTTCATCCATTAAGTCTTGGCGACTATACATTGTGATTGGATCATACGAACGTTCTTCAACTTTTTCAGGGGCTTCAGTCTTCTGGATGACACGAGCATCATCACTGGCATTGTACGTAACAGACTCGTACATCTTCCAGATGATGTCGTGAGGCCACCCATCAAGGTTTACATTTTGTTCCAGGGATACTCGAATAAGAGCATGCATTGTCCTGAAAAGAAACCTGGCTTTATCTTCAAAGATCTCAACGTAGCGATTTTCGTCAAGGCCGTAAGTGTCAATCGACATAGCAGTCAAGAGCATTGGTTAGTGATTCGATGATAAAGGATTTTTGTCCTTCTTCACCAAGGTTTGTCCAGTATTCAAGATCTGGATCTGCATCATCCCACTCAATGCGGATGATGCAACCACCATCTTCTTGGTTAATTACCTCCACTTGTAACTTCTCAACCCAACTGAGAAAGCTCATTTCTTTTTGACAGCAGACTGCAGTTGTGGCAATGCAGTACCAGGGAATGGTACATAGCCTGCCTCCATCATATTGAAAAACAAATCCCAGGCATGCCCTTGGTTAAACACTTCCTTTGGTTTGTACGTACGCCAATGAGTCAGCGGAGCCTGAGCACCAGACTTGGTGTGCAGCAATACAAACTTGCCTTCACTGATATGGTCCTGGGGCGGGGCATACCACCATGCCACACACTTGTCAGGCGTACCACTGGGCAATGCATTACGCACTTCAGTACGCTTGCACAGCAGCTCACGGTATTTATGGAACCAAGTCAGGTGGATGCACCAGGGTTTGAATCCTTCAATCTCTTGTTGGAATAACGAAACATTAAGAAGTTGACGCTGAAAGGACCCACATGAGCAGTAAGGTTCAGGAGTGCTGGCCTGAACACCGGAGGCGTTTTCCTCCAACTCAGACTCCAAGTCAATTGGCCGAGTCGGACTCCGAAGCCCATCCGGCGCAACCAGATGTCCCAGATCCGTCTGGTCATTCTGGAGGAGGGCAACGACTTTGCTGGGGTCTGACAGATGAATGAACTTGTCTGCCCAGTGTTGTTGGAGCTTGGCATTGGAAGTCAGGTGTCCGAGTGCGTGTGAATAGTTCCAGCCCTTAAACATAACGTAAGCATTGTTATGCCATACACTAGGGCCACGGTAATTAGGACCAAGGTAAGAAAAGAAGTCTTTGAGTCGGTGAGTATACTGCTGGAACGCTGTCTTGATCAACGTCCGTTCGTAAGCCTGCTCACTACCATCACAACGCACCACAACACAATTGTCATCTCGCAGATAAATGCCAGAGATTTCGGTGTCATCAAAGTCTGCATACGCACGACGAATGTTGGACCGTGAATAGATGAGGGCTTGGGCTGAGTTGAGTTCGGTTTGGAGTTGCATGAGTCTGAGTTGAGTTAGATGAAGAGATCAGCGTCCTGGTCCCTGTCGTGAAGTGTATCACGATACTTGGTCCGCTTGTAGGCCAAGCGTGCCATCCGATACGTTCCGTAAAGAACGCCAGCCCAGCATACAGGACTACCAATGGCCAAGGCAACCACTCCTGCTATGGCAGCAGTTGCGGCACCGTCCTTGATTGCAGCTTTTTCTTCAGGTTTCATTTGTGATTGTTAATACATTTTGAAGTTTTGATCTAGGGTTTACTATAGATGTAACCTATGGGTGCCAACTGAATAAACCATGGAAGAAATCAAATACGTACCATTAACTAAATTTCAAATTGAACCAACGCTTGATGATAAGTTTTGGCTAGAAAAAATCAAACGATCAATTGAAGATTGCAATTCAGTAAGTACCTTAAAAGAAATGGCGACCTTGCTTGCGCAGATCGCCACTCAACGTCAAGGTGTGATTAGGGGATTAGTACAAGACATGTTCATCTTTAACAACGTTGCTGTTAATGAAGAAGACTTGTCTAATCCTCAAGTCAAATCAGAGTGACGTGTCCTCACCCGTAAGTGCATCACGAGAAGGTAGTGCTTTAACCTCCACAGCATCCATGGTGCGAGACACAGGAAGGATCTCAACACCCGGCTTGATTCCATAAGCACCACCAAGCTTGTCAGCATCCTGACGTGCATGTTGATTTATATAGTCACTGAAGAGTTCCTGGAACTTCCAAGTAGATTCGCGGTCTTCATCAGGAATCGACATGCGATTCAATGATTCGACTGCTTCCTCTTGGTTGCTGTAACCAGGGATGTCAAAAGATTCAATTGCGCAGATCTCAACGTTGTTGGCTCCGCGCATCTCATTGGCAAGTACTGGAGCAAATACGGTAGTTGCGTAGAACTTTTCATTGAAGCTCAGGGGTACTTCAGCATCCAGTGCCTTGCTCAAGCACTTGGACATTTCTTTTTCGTACAGCTTAACCTTGTCGCTGACATCGGTACCATTCAATCCCTTCAGTGTCAACACCATAGGGATCTTGTGAGCACGCTTATTGTCTTCCGTAAGGATGTACACCAGGTACTTTGTACGTACACTGTACTTACGCTTGTACATCTCACCTTTGCTGTTGGCAAGATCAGATGCAATCTTGTCAGCTTCAAACAATTCTTTGACAGCTGGGTCGTCAAAGGTACCAATCGTCTGCCTCATCCCTGTGGTTTCCTCAACCATGAGGGGAGAACGTAGAAGGATTTGAATGCGAGGCTCAACAAAATTGAGTCCCTCTTCAATTGAAGTGTTGGGAGCCATACCAAAAGTTTGTTTGTAGTTCCAGATAACTGAACCCTTAGCAAATTGATTTTCAGTGGCACTCCATCCGCAAGTGTCAAGGTCTGAGTTCCGCACGAACCAACCTCGTGTCTTGGATTTGTTGAGGGGCTGAATCGTAACGAGGTTTTGGTATCCTGAGACAAACTCTTTAGATTGAAAAAGTTTGAAAGAATCGAGGCCACGTGTTGCAAGCGCAGAAGTTTTCTTGGTAGTCATGGAAACAGTCATGGTGTGTTCAGGGGTTGGGCGTGGACGCTTTTAACGCCATCCCGAGGCGGGTCCTCATACTAGGTCCTTGCAGGCATCCATGTCATAAAGAGCACGAGCCTTTGACAAAGCTTCACGCTCATCAATGGTTTCCTGAAGCGATGAATAAATACTGTCTTCATGGTACCCACAGCCCTTCATAAACATAATGAAGTGCTCAAGAATCTCATCGGTGGTAACACCATCGCTTTGGAATACGATGGTGTACTCTTCTTCTTCCAAAGTAAACTTCATCCGTTGATCAGACTGTGCCATTAGTTTTTTCAATGTGTTGGTTACGGGCTTCAGTAAAAATCTCTGCAATCAAATAAGCAGACTTGGCAAGTACTGCTATTGAAGTTGCAAGATCTTCTCCATCTTGCTCTTTGTCTTGAAAGCAAATGCTTACGTTGTCCATGAAGAACTCGTAGGCCATTGCATCTTCCAAGCACATAGGCTCAGGATCCAAGCAATCAATTTGAATTGTCATGGTAATCAAAAAGGAATTTCTTCAAGGTCAGGAGCAGAACCATATTGCCCAGGAAGTTCAGGCAGACCACCACCAGAAGCTTGGTTCCAAGGATCAGTTGATTCTTCTAGCGTGCGGCCACCCCAAAGAGTAGACACATTCTCCGGTGCACTTACCGTAGTCTGTGCTTTGATCTCTCTTGGTTGATCGCTTGCATTTCCCTTGGGTGCAAGGGTCATGTTTACCAATTGAATTTTGGTTTGAATACGCTTTTCATTTGTGGTCTGATCAGTCCATGCATCAGTAACAAGCCGACCCTTAATGGTAAGACCCACGCCTTTACGCGTGAAGTTTACCAACAGTTCCGCATTGTTCAACTTATCTTCATGCGAGTTGATCGCATAGAAGTTAAAGAGATCTGCTTGGTTGCGGCCAGTGCTAACCGACAAGGTTTGATTGCAGATCATCAGACCAGTTGCCGTGGTCTTGAATGCACGTGCATCCTCACGGTCAATGTCTTTAACGCAGCGGCCAGAAAGGATTACATCATTGATGATTGGAAACTCATCATTGACCTGGTGAATAATTCCACCATGCAGTGAATGAGATTTAGATTCAAGATCATAACGAATCTTGGCGCCATAAATAAACACCAAAGATTTTTCTTTCAGCCTGGAAAAGCGCTCAGCAGTTTTACCATAGACATTGAGTTGAATTGGAGTTGGTGCTTTGTTTCCTACGGGAGGAAGCAATACCATACAGCGCATGGCAGTAGAG
>JBIPMW010000042.1:0-12251 GCA_044376455.1 Crocinitomicaceae bacterium
ATTTGAATACTCCACGTTAGAAATTTATGACCGCTATCAGGGAGAAATCATCTATGAAAGCAATTCAGCGGATTTTGAGTCTATGGAAGATGATTACGATATCGAACTTGACGGTTACGACAACAAGTTGCAACGCCGCATCACCATCGCCCGCCGCAGCGCCGGTATCCTTTTCAGCGGTTTGCTGTTTTTAATTTGGAAGAGTTGAATTGAAATAAAAAACCCCACACAAGGCGGGGTTTAAGAGTGATCCCGTTTGGATTCGAACCAAAGACCTACTGCTTAGAAGGCAGTTGCTCTATCCAGCTGAGCTACGGGACCGTTATAATCAAAAAAGGGGGATGATTGCTCATCCCCCTTGTCGGGGCGGCAGGATTCGAACCTGCGACCTCCTGGTCCCAAACCAGGCGCGATGACCGGACTACGCTACGCCCCGAACTTAAGTTCGATACGGTCTAAATTTAGTGGCGGTGGGAGCGGGATTCGAACCCGCGGTACAGTTACCCGTACGACAGTTTAGCAAACTGTTGGTTTCAGCCTCTCACCCATCCCACCATGTGTTCAATGAACGGATGGCAAAAGTACAAAAACATTCCGTTTTTAAAAGTTTTTTTTGGATTTTTTTTAACCTTGATAGTTAAATTCTCCATGTTCGCTTCGGATAGTCACCATTTTTGCTGGTGCCGCCTCCACCCTTCCTACTACTTGTGCAGCTATTCCAAATTGCTCCGAAACCGCAATAATTTGTGCTGCAAGTTCCTCAGGCACATAAACTTCCATGCGATGACCCATATTGAAAACTTTGTACATTTCTTGCCATGGCGTCTTGGATTCTGACTGAATCATGTGAAACAATGGCGGTGTTGGAAAAAGATTGTCTTTAATGATATGTAGACCCTCAACAAAGTGCAAAATTTTAGTTTGAGCACCTCCAGAACAATGCACCATCCCGTGAATTTGGTCGTGAAATTGATCTAAGATGGCTTTAATGACTGGCGCATAGGTCCTTGTTGGTGATAAAACCAACTGCCCAGCGTCTCGTGGAGTGCCTTCTACTTTGTCGGTGAGTAATTTTGATCCGCTGTAAACGAGGTCTTTTGGCAATGAACTATCGTAGGTTTCAGGGAATTCGTCAGCTAGTGAATGATGAAAAACATCGTGACGAGCACTCGTAAGACCATTACTGCCCATTCCACCATTATATTGATTTTCATAAGTTGCTTGCCCAAAAGACGCCAAGCCAACAATGACATCGCCAGGGCGAATTTTATCATTAGAAATGACTTTGGAGCGCTCCATGCGACAAACAACCGTTGAATCTACGATGATCGTACGTACGAGGTCCCCTACGTCGGCAGTTTCTCCACCTGTTGAATGGATGTCTATGCCGAAAGAACGCAATTCTGCTAATAGTTCTTCGGTGCCGTTAATAATCTCCGACAGCACTTCACCAGGGATGAGTAATTTATTGCGGCCGATGGTGCTTGACACTAAAATAGGGCCAGTGGCACCTACACACAATAAATCATCGATGTTCATGATAAGCGCATCTTGTGCAATACCGCGCCATACAGAAAGGTCACCGGTTTTTTTCCAGTAAGCGTAGGCCAAAGATGATTTGGTCCCGGCGCCGTCTGCGTGCATCACGATGCAATAATTCGGGTCGTTAGTGAGGTAGTCGGGGACTACTTTACAAAATGCTTGCGGAAATAAGCCTTTATCGAGTTTAGCGATGGCGTTGTGGACATCTTCTTTGCCGGCAGATACGCCGCGCTGTTGGTAACGGTTGTCAGACATAAAATGCTTTGTGCAAAGTTAGTGTTCTTCTGCTAAATTGTTTGGACCTTCATTCAGGTCATTGAGTATTTTTTGAACATCTGCCTCGGTTTCTGTGAGTACAGCTCGGCAGGCGGCCACTAATTCGGTGGCTCTTTTGACTTGAGCCCCGAGTTGGTCAACTTCAATTTGACCGCTTTCCATTTCTCGGACCAAGTGCTGCAGTTCGGCAAATGCTTCTGTATATTTCATGTTTATTTGAATCCTCTGCGTTTTTTAATGGCTTCGTAAGCGTCTTGTATGCGCTGAAATTTCTCCTGAGCACCTTTTAAGTATTCTTCGCCCATGTGGGCCACTTTATCTGGGTGATGCGTGACCGCCATTTTGCGATAAGCTTTCTTGACTTCTTCGTCAGTGGCACTTTCTTCGATGCCAAGGATTTTGTAATCGGAGTCAACGTTGCGGTAAAACATATTGCGCAGACTTTCGAACTCTACAGCCGGAATGCCGAGCATTGTGGCAATTCTGGAAATAACGTTGAGCTCAGCCGTACCTACATCGCCATCAGCTTTAGCAATACCAAATAAGTAGTGTACTAATTGCGTGCGCACCTCTGGGGTCATGCGGTTGCGGATGTCGTGGCAAATTTCTTGTAAAGGAATACTTGGCGCGTCAAGGAATTGCTTGAGGGTTTGCAAGTGAGTCGCATTGAATTGTCGGCCAAATTGTGCTGAAAAGAAACTTTTGACGTAGTCGAGTTCAATGCGCAAAACTTTGCCGTCTGCCTTCATGACTGCAGCAGAAAGTGCCATGAGCATGGTAGGAAGGTCGTATTTGGAACTTTGCCTGCGGTAAAATTCAAATGGATCTTGGGCAGTGCCCTGACCGTTAGTTTGGCCACCTCTGGCCCCTTGTTGGTATTGATCGATCAATGAACCGATGGCAAAACCTAAAATAGCCAAGCCAATCTTACGAGTTAAAATAAGGGCGCCTATGCCCAAAATCCATTTGTACAAAATCTGAAATTTAAAGCGTCTTCAAAGCTACGCAATTAAGCAATATGTTCGATGTTTCGTTGAATGAAGGCATCGAGCGCAGCACCTTTTAAAAGGCCTTGTGCTAACATTGCGAGGTCAACGAGTTGCTTCACACTTTGTTCTTGAGCTTCGGATTCCTGCTGCAAAAGTTTGCCCACCGTTGGGTGATTCGCATTGACAGTCAGGTTGAACATTTCAGGGAAGGCGCCATAAAAACCACCGCCTCCACCTAATTTTTGCTGCTCCATCATTCGTCGAATAAATTCTGGTTGGGTAATAATGATCGGCGCTTCTTGCTCACTCATGCTCTCGAATTGCACCGTAAATTTCTCTTTGTTGATTTGCGCTTCAAATACTGGCTTGAGTTTTTCTTCCTCTTCTTTGCTCAATTTTGATGGCAACTCTTCAGTTTTTTGAATGAGTTTGTCCAGGCTATCGGCATCTACGCGCGCAAAACTGATGTGCTCGTTGGTTTGCTCAAGTTTAGAAATCCAGTGTGGCGCTAATGGACCATCTAATACCAAAACACTGTAGCCGCGTTCTTTGGCCTTTTTAACAAAGGCATATTGTTCTTCAGCATCATTGGTATAGAGCAACACTGTTTTGTTGTCTTTATTTGTTTGTAAGGCTTTCACTTGCTCGATGTATTCGCTGAGCGTGTAAAAATTGTCGTCGGTAGTTTTGAAAAGACTGAAATCTTTGGCTTTTTCTGCAAATTTTTCCTCGGACAACATACCATATTGCACAAATACTTGAAGATCTGGCCATTTTACTTCGAAATCGGCGCGGTCTTTCTTGAACATCTCAGCAAGTTTGTCTGCTACCTTTTTAGTAATGTGGGCTGAAATCTTCTTGACATTACCGTCGCTTTGTAAGTAAGAACGAGAAACGTTTAATGGAATGTCGGGAGAATCAATGACTCCGTGGAGTAGTGTTAGAAACTCTGGTACGATTTCCGCAACGCTATCGGTGATAAAAACTTGGTTGCTGTAAAGGTTAATTTTATTGCGTTGTACCTCTACATTTTCCTTGATTTTTGGAAAATAAAGGATCCCTGTTAGGTTAAAAGGATAATCTACGTTGAGGTGAATGTGAAAGAGCGGTTGCTCAAATGTCATGGGATAAAGCTCACGGTAGAATTGATCGTAGTCTTCTTGTTTGAGATCAACGGGTGCTTTTGTCCAGGCAGGACTTGGATTGTTAATTTGATTTGGAACTTCAATAGCCACTCTTTTGACATTTCCTTTATCGTCTTTTTCACCTTCTGGAGAATCGATGTACTCCGTTTTGGTGCCAAAAAATACTGGAATCGGTAAAAACTTACAGTATTTATCTAGGATACCTTGAATGCGCTGTTTTTCTAAAAACTCGGCAGACTCTTCATTGATGTAGAGAATGATATCTGTGCCGCGTTGTGCTTTTTCAATTTCAGTAAGGGTGAATTCCGGAGAACCGTTAGACTCCCATTGAACAGCTTGTGCGCCTTCATAGCGGCCAAGTGTTCGGATTTGAACTTTTTCAGCCACCATAAAGGCCGAATAAAAACCAAGACCGAAGTGGCCAATGATTTGCTCAGCACCCTCTTTACCCTTGTATTTTTCTACGAATTCTTCGGCGCCCGAAAATGCAATTTGATTGATGTATTTGTCGATTTCTTCGGCAGTCATACCAATACCGTTGTCGCGGATGGTGAGTGTTTTGGCTTCTTTGTCAAGGATGACCTCTACTTTGAGCTCGCCGAGTTCGCCTTTAAATTCTCCGTTTTTAGCCAAAACATTGAGCTTTTGGCTCGCATCAACGGCATTCGAGACTAATTCACGAAGGAAAATTTCGTGATCGGAATAAAGAAATTTTTTGATGATCGGAAAGATATTTTCCGTTTGAACATGTATTTGACCTGTTTTCATTTTTTATCTGTTTTGCTCCTACTTGTCAATAAAAATGCCAAGTTTAAAATGCTGACATTTTGACAAGCAACTGCGTTTTTTTTGTCAATTTTGCAGTATGAAATATGCAATCATTACCGGTGCAAGTTCCGGATTTGGAGAAGCCATTGCTACAGAGCTTCAAAGTATGGGCTATGGGTTGGTTTTATTTGCGAGAAGGATTGAACGCCTTCAAGAACTCCAGAAGAAACTTACGCAAACAGACGTCTATATAGCGCCGCTCGATGTGCGCGATGAAGCAGCTGTGCAAAAATGTATTTCGGATCTGCCCGAACATATTTCAGCAAATATTTTTGTCTTGATCAATAATGCCGGACTCGCCGTTGGTAGAGGTCCATTAGATCAAGGTCTTTCTGACGACTGGAACCGCATGCTCGATACAAATGTGAAAGGCTTGCTTTACATGAGCCACGCCGTTATTCCGTTACTTGAAAAACATCCTTTTAGCCATCTCATTAATTTATCATCTATTGCGGGCAAAGAGGTTTATGCCGGAGGCAATGTGTATTGTGCTAGCAAACACGCCGTTGACGCCATTTCTAAATCATTGAGAATCGATTTACTCGAGAAACAAATTAAGGTTTGTAACATTGCGCCGGGTGCTGCTCAAACAGAATTCTCGTTGGTACGTTTCAAAGGAGATGCCCAAACAGCCAAGCAAGTTTATGATGGCTTTGAGCCTCTACAAGCCACTGATATTGCGCAAACTGTTGTTTTCATTTTAAGTAGGCCTGCTCACGTCAGTATTGCAGATATTACCATTATGCCAAGTGCGCAAGCGAACGGCAGTTTATTCAACAGAAAATAATTTTACACTCCCCATTATGCAAGCTTTTCAAGATTACAACTTCCAAAACAAACGTGCGATTGTCAGAGTTGACTTCAATGTTCCTCTCGACAAAAACACGGGAACAGTCACTGATGACAAACGCATCAGAGCCGCCTTGCCTACTTTAAATCATATATTGAACAATGGCGGAAGTGTGGTCTTGCTCTCTCATTTTGGACGTCCGAAAAATGGGCCTGAGGCTATTTTTTCATTACAACAAATTGTTGCCAAAGTGAGCGAACTAATGGGAAGAAATGTCGCTTTTGTTTCAAATTGCATCAGTGAAGAAGCCTTCACAAAAAGTGCGGCACTCAAACCCGGCGAGGTGTTATTGCTCGAAAACGTTCGTTTTTACAAAGAAGAAACAGCTGGTGATCAAGATTTTGCTAGGAAATTAGCGCAACACGGGCAATGCTATGTTAATGATGCGTTTGGTGCCGCACACCGTGCACATGCGAGCACAACTCAAATCGCTTCCTATTTTCCAAATGACAAAATGAGTGGCCTTTTGATGAAGGGCGAACTCGATAACGCAAGAAAAGTCTTGCACGAAGCTCAAAAACCATTTACAGCAATTGTGGGCGGTGCAAAAGTATCCGACAAAGTATTGATTGTTCAAAATCTATTGAATTTAGCAGATCATATCATTATTGGTGGTGGCATGGCCTATACTTTTTTCAAAGCGCAGGGCGGCGAAATTGGTGCGTCATTGTGCGAAGATGAACGTCTTGAAACCTGTAAAGAAATTTTAGCAGCCGCTCATGAAAAGGGTGTTCAAATCCATTTACCGATCGATGCTATCATTGCAGACCGCTTTGCCGCAGATGCCGCCACGCAACAAACACCTTCGGATGATATTCCGGCAAACTGGATGGGCCTAGATATAGGTCCAAAAGCGATACAAGCTTTTACTGAAGTATTGCAAAATAGCAAAACCATTTTATGGAATGGCCCAATGGGTGTATTTGAAATGCCTGCTTTTGAGCAAGGAACAAAAGCCATTGCTCTTGCAGTTGCAGCAGCCACAAAAAATGGGGCGTTTAGTCTGATTGGTGGCGGAGACAGCGCTGCAGCAGTTCAAAAATTTGGCCTACAAAATGACGTGAGTTATGTCAGCACCGGTGGAGGTGCGCTACTCGAATATTTTGAAGGAAAGGTCTTGCCTGGGGTACAGACCATTGAAGCTTAAAATCTTTTAACGACGTCAACCAGACGATTAGAGTAGCCGGCTTCGTTGTCATACCAACCTGCTACTTTGATCAGGCCATTGAAAACCGTTGTAAGACCAGCATCAAAAACTACACTATGTGGATTCCCGATGACATCTACAGAAACGATTGGGTCTTCTGTGTATTTCATGATACCTTTTAAAGGACCAGTCGCAGCTGCTTTCATGGCAGCATTGATTTGTTCTACTGTCACAGCAGCACTCGTGACAAGCGTCATTTCAGTTACTGAACCATCTGATACCGGTACGCGGAAGCTTCCGCCAGTAATTTTACCTTTTAATTCAGGGAAAATACGGGTGATGGCTTTGGCTGCGCCCGTTGAAGTAGGAATGATTGAGTTGGCCGCAGCTCTTGCACGACGTAAATCTTTGTGAGGCGCATCGTGCAGGCGTTGGTCTGAGGTATAACTGTGCACAGTTGAAATATAGGCAACTTGAATATCAAATAGCTCTTTTAGTACCTTCACCATTGGCGCGGCGTTATTGGTGGTGCAAGATGCATTTGAAATGACAGTTTCATTCCAATCAATTTGATGATCATTGACACCAAGCACAACAGATGGGATATCTTCGTCGTTGGCTGGCGCACTAATAACAACATGTTTAGCGCCACCTTTGAGGTGCTTAGAGGCAGCTTCACGCGTTAAAAATAAACCTGTAGATTCAATAACAACTTCAACCCCGGCAGCAGCCCAATTGATTTGTTCGGGATCGCGTACGTTGATGAATGTTATTTTTTTGCCATTGCTGAAAACTAAGCTAGTACCCTCGATGGTGAAATCAAGATTAAAAGGGCCATGAATACTGTCATACTTGAGCAAATGAGCTAGCGTTTGAATATCTGCTAAATCATTAACTAATGCGACTTCAACTTGTGGATCAAGTAAGGCAATTCTTGTGAAACAACGCCCAATTCTACCGAATCCATTAACACCGACGATTTTCATAGTTTTATTATTGTATTTGTTACAAAAATAACAATAAAAAAGAAAAAGTGTTCAAATGACACTTTGAACACTTTTTCGCCTGTTAATCAGTATTTTAAGGGTAATTACAGCTTAATTTTAGATTTAATTGAGCTCGGGATACCGTCTTTGTGTAAATAAATATTGATGGTCTTGTAGCGGAAATAATTTTCAGAGACATACAAGTATCCTTTTGGTAGGTTGTTCGTACCCCAAGAATTTTTTACTAAGAAATAACGAGTGCCATTTTGGTCCTGATAGAAGCCAACAATGTGCATCCCGTGATCATCTGTTGTAGTTTTGTTATCGTAACCTTTCTGACGCAACTCAGGTGTAATGGCCAATTCTTTCATTGGCTCGAGAAATGCATTGGATTTGCGTTCAGCACCTGCGTCGTTGAAACGCTTGTCATCTTTTCCAACTACTTCAATCATAGCAGGGTCAGCAGGTACTATTGCCAAACCATTTTTGAAACTAAATCCTTTTTCTGACACATCAGCACCCCAAGCTAAAGTGTAGCCATTTTTAAGCGCTGCAATTGTTGTTTCCACTAAATCATCTAGGCTTACATTATAGCTTGAACCCCAAGCCCAGTTATCAGGAATTTCTAACATGCACTGACTGTTCATTGGGTGATTGGTAAAAGAAGTCAGTGAAACATAATTTTTCATATCTAGACCTAAAGAAGCGGCATAGGATTGTGGCGTGTATTTCTTTCCGTTGTATTCAAATTCTGTGACATCCTTGCCCATACCCATATCTAGAACAGAATTGTATTTTCTTTTCCAGTCATCAGTAATGCCTTCAGGTGAACCCAAACGCGCAATGATGTCATTCATAACTGCATTTAATTGGGTAAACATTTCACCATGATTATAATTGTCTTTGCCGTTTAATCCGGTATACACCTCAAATGGAACTATTCCAAATTTAGAAATGACCAAGGGTGCGTCGTGAAAAGCACCACCTTCGCCGAAGTTGATTTTACCATCCATGCGGATATACTTTTCAGCTTTTAATTCATATGCTTTGCGAACGACATACATCTCTGAGAGCACGACTGGTGTTTTCGCACCAAGTCGTTGAATTTCTGACTCAAAAAAACTAGTGGCAGAAAAAGACCAACAGGTGCCAGTCTGACCTTGACTTTGAACTGGCGTTGCATCGAGATGAACGACTTTTTTAAATTGATATTTACTGCCTTCTACATTCGTAGATTGTGCAAAAAGCATAGTTGTACTGATCCCGACGGATAGTAAAATACTGAAGATTTTTTTCATGAGTATATATTAGTTTTTATAGATCCAACCTTGTAGTTGACGCGCAGCAACACGCTGCTGTAAGGCTGCTAATTCAGCATTATTTTGAACGTTGCCCGCACTCACTCTGATTAAGGTGCCACCCGGAATAATTCTGGCAGCAAAACCATCGCGTTGCAATTTCAGAAGTAAATTCTGTGCATTTTGTTCATTGGAGAAACAACCCACTATAATGTCAAAACCAGCCGTAACTGTCGCTGTATTTTGAGGGGCTTGAATTTGGGGCTTTTCCTTAGGTAGTTTTACTTTAAAATGAACATTTGAAGTCCAGTAGTAATCTGCATATTTGGCAGTAGGTGCATTTTGTAATTGAAGTATTTCAGCATTCGATTCTTCTGGTAAGGCTTGCAGATCCAGTTGCTTTTTTTGGTAAGACGGCGCACCTGATGGTGAAAACGGATTGAAATCTGAAATAGAAAAGAGCCCCGAACTCAGTGCAGTTGTTTTTGTAGGTATCCAGACGGAATAAAAAGCCATTGGAACAAAGCAAGCTGCTGCTGCAATTCTTGCCCATTTAATTGGATTTCTTTCTTTGCCTTGGGCTTGCAGACTGATTATTGGCGCTTCTTGGATAGCTTCTGTCTCATTTGCTACAAAACTCAAATGACCAAGACCATGTGAACTAAGCAGTAAATTGAAAAAGCGATCTTGCTCAAAACGAATTTGACCATCATGTTCGCGTGAAAAAGTACCGATTTTAGGAACTTTAACGTACTCTCCTGCTCGTAAGGATTGTAATAGGTGGTCAGTGTAGTTTTGTAATTTAGATTTAGCCTCCTCGTAAAACAAGCCATTTCTGCGGGAATATTCCGCTAGAAAAAGACCGTCGTCTGTGAGTAAAAAGCGGTTAAATAAAAGCTCTTTTTTTGGCGGACTTACCACCCCTTTTTCAAAGTCAATTTGTGCGGAAACCTGTTTGGCAACAAAGCCACCAAAACCAGGAACAACCACACAATTGTGGCGCAATAAAAGTTCAATTAAGATTTCTTCAAAACCCTGCATCTAACAAATTTACAAAACTCTGTTCAGATTACAAAAAAGGCAAAACCTTTTGTATATCTTCGGGCACATCTATGTTTGGCGATTCTATTGTGGTGCGAATCAATTGAATCGGGTAACCGTAGTACAACCACCTTAATTGCTCTAAAGATTCAGCTTGTTCTAAAAGACAAGGCGTCAGTTGAGAAAGTTCAGCAAGTACATTTGCGCGGTAAGCATATAAACCGATGTGACGAAGCCAAGGAAAAGTTTCAGTTTTGGCGTAATGCATATTTGGGAGTGCACTGCGCGAAAAATAGATGGCTTGTTTTTGGGCATTTTCCAAGACCTTGATTCTATTTGGATTAGTTAAATCTTCACGACTCACTTCTGGGTTTACCAAAGTGGCAATTTGAGTCTTGATGTCGGTAAATGCCTCAAGTAAGGTATCAAGTTGTTGGGCGCTCACTAAAGGTTCATCTCCTTGGATATTAATGACAATATCATAATCGGGAAAACGCTCAAGTACCTCAGCGCAGCGATCTGTGCCACTTTGGTGTGTGCTTTTTGTAAGGATGGCGATGCCCCTAAAACGTTCCACCTCAGCAACAATTCTATGATCATCAGTAGCAACAACCAATTTGTCAATCATGTGCGCGCGCTGTGCCCCTTCATAAACGCGCTGGATCATGGTTTTACCCTTGAGATCAATGAGCGGTTTGCCCGGAAAACGGGAAGAATCATATCTGGCTGGGATAATACCGAGTACTTTCATTTACTTTCTATTGGAAATCAAATTTAGAACTTCGCTTGAATTTGAACAATAAAATTTCTTGGCGCCTGAATATCACCAGGCCTAGTCGCATATTCTGCATTCAAGAAGTTGTTGACAATAAAAGACAGTCGGTATTTTTCTTGGAATTCATAGGCCAAACGAAAATCAAGCACTAAATTACCTTGATTGTACTTTTGACGATAGGCCTTTAGACCCGGTAGAATATAAACACTCGAAATTGGAGAAGGATCAACATCATCTTCAAAAACACGATCGATGTTGCGCATAAAGCTGTTGTATCGTGCTGAAAAACCGATGCTCCAGTTTTGATAACCCGCCTCAATATCGGCTTTCGCCAAATGCTTGAAACGATATTTGAGCATATTTGTACTGGTATCCGAAAAATTTGCGGTGTATAATGGGTTGGTATTCAAAGAAATCGGATTCATGTAGGTATAGCCCATAAGTGTGATCAACTCTACTTTGCCTAATTTTCCCATTGAATTGAATGACAAATCGAGGCCAGAAATGCGCGCTTTTTCTGCATTTTGCGCTTGAAAACCAACCCAATCGCTCACGTTATAATTGCCACTGGTCAGAAATTCGATATCTGCAGGACTTGGGTTAATTGGATTGAGCGCTTGTTGACTAATGGGGTTATAATAAATGAAGGAGAACTCCATCATGTTGCTGTATTGATTGACAAATAAGGCCAAATCCATCATAGCTTTCCATGTGCCAATTTTAAAGCCTTGTTTGATGCCGATTTCTGCAGCCCATCCGGCCTCTGGCTTCAAAGTTGGATTAGGGAAAATGTTCAAAGCGCCAACTGAAGTTTGTGTAAAGCGTTCAGCTACAGAAGGATATCTGATTCCTTGTCCAATACTGGCTCTGAGGTGGGTAAATGGCTTGAGTTCGTAATGAAGCCCCGTTCTGAAAACAGGGTAAAAAGGAAGGGTGAGCGTATCTTTGGTCGGGATGCTGTATTTGGAATCAGCTGAAAGTTGGTCCATTTGAAAGTATTCCAGACGTACTCCGGCTGTGATGTCCAGCTTTCCATGGTGGAGGTCAAGTTGCGAATAGGCCGCATAATTGACGGACTTATGGTTGCCAAAAAGTAAAGAATTTACCTGATTATGAATGGCAGAAACACCTGAACTCAAAGTACCGATAGTTCCTATTTTGTTTTGATAGGAATAATCGAGGTAAGAAACTGTTGCTGCATTGCTTTGATTGATATTTGACAAGTTTTCGTTATTCACCCAATATAGCCGTGTTTTGAGCTGATGCACGTTTTTCTTGTGGTCCATATATTTGACACTTGGATCTATAAAAAGGCGCTGTCCAAAATTGTAACTCAGTGTGGAGGCACCAGCTGTGGTGTCGCCATAGCCACTG
>JBIPMW010000062.1:0-10008 GCA_044376455.1 Crocinitomicaceae bacterium
CTGTTTTTTGTATTTGATAATTATAGCCAAGTGAAAGTTTGAGTCGGTTTTGAAGTATTGGTTTTAAAAAAAGCGTCCCTGAGACACGAGCTCTGGACTCGGACTCGCCTATTCGATAGCCATCGTTGTGAAAACCAACTGTTGAAATGGTGTATCCGAATTTATCCTTGAGCGCACTATGATAAACTTCTAATTGCTGATTCATAGGAGGTGCAGACCACCATTTTAAAGACGCTCTTTTGGGATTTCCATAAATGCCATTCTGAAATTTGACGCTTGTTTGTGGCGTTAAACCTGGTTCTTTTTCAGATAGCGCAATGATGCCATTTAAAGCGCCACTGCCGTACAATACCGAAGATGCGCCTTTCAATACTTCCACTTGACTGGCTTGCTCCATCGGAATGGCGTTCCATTGAGTGTCGCCTGCATAGCCAGAAAGTAAAGGCATACCGTTCCATAATAATAAGACTCGGCTACCTGTGCCGTAGGCAAAACCAGAACCTCCCCTGATGCTGACTTGGCCATCCATTGTGTAAACCCCTGGGGTCTGATCAACTGCTTGCTCGAGGTCAGTGATCCCTTTGTGATCTATCAGCTGCGGACGAATTACCTCCATAGACACCGGGACCTCTTCTATTTTTTGCCGACGCTTTGATGCCGAAACTACAATAGTTCGGGTGTCTTGCGTATTCAAGCGTTCGGAAAGCGTATCAGCACCCAAATTTTCTGGTATTTGAGCCCAAAAGCAGAGGCCTTGTGAGAAGAAAAACAAAAGTAGGTAGTACTTATTCATGCGGTTAGTTTGAGGCAAATTTAAAACGAAAAACCTGCTCGAAATACAGTAAATCTACTGAAGTAATTGCAGATCATTCGGTCTAATTTTACCCGAATCTAATATAAAAAATGAAGCAGCCCAATTACATTTACCAAATTGCCTTTACGCAACTTTACGGCATTGGCCCCATTCGCGCCAAACGTTTATTAAAAATCCTAGATTCTCCAAAAGACTTCTTTGAATTATCTCTACAAGAACTTCAACTCAAAACAAGCATTTCGCCAAAACAACTCGAATTGGCAAATAGAAATGCCGCGCTTTTAGCGGCACAAACTCAAGCACCTTATCTGAATCGGAGCGATATCCAATACTTTTTTACTACAGATGCTCCATTTCCAAAACAGCTCAAAGAATGCGATGATGCACCTTTGGGACTTTTCTACCGCGGCACTTTGCCACAATGGAATGAGCGCAGGACGCTTGCCATAGTAGGTACGCGCCAGGAAACAAATTACGGCAGACAAATCGTCAAAGAATTATTAGCGGCATTGCCTAAAGATATTTTGATTGTGAGTGGCTTGGCTCAAGGGGTAGACGCAGACGTACACGAGCAAGCATTGAATTATGGTCTTCAAACTGTCGGTGTATTAGGGCACGGTTTGGACCGCATTTATCCAGCAAAACACCGTGATTTAGCCCTTGCCATGACCAAGCAAGGCGGGCTACTTTCTGAATTTTTAATTGGTACTCGGGCCGAACGCAAGCACTTTCCGATGCGCAATCGCATTATAGCGGGGTTATCAGACGCAGTAGTAGTCATTGAAAGTAAAAAAAACGGCGGATCACTCATCACCGCCGAACTTGCCAACGACTACAACCGAGAGGTTTGTGCCTTTCCTGGAGCTGTCCATTATCCAAATTCGGAAGGATGTAATGCATTGATTAAAGCCAACAAAGCACACCTCATCAACAACGCCGAAGACTTACTCAAACTTCTAAATTGGGACAATGTAGCGGCACCTAAGTCAAAAAATGTCGTGCAATTGAATCCGAAGCTGGATGCGATTTTTCAATTATTTCAAAAAAAAAGCACTTGGTCCATTGACGAGCTGGCACTGCAACTTCAAAAACCGGTTTGCGACATCAGTACCACGCTCTTTGAATTGGAATTAATGGAACAAATTGAACATTTAGGTGCAAATCGCTATAAACTTCCAATTTAAATCCTGTAAGCTTTGATAAACTAAACTTAGTGCTTAATTTTGCAGCAGTTCATTTAAATAAACTTATAAAGAAAGGTGGAGGGACAGGCCCTAAGAAACCTTGGCAACCTCACCTTCAACGGTAAAGGTGCCAAATCCGATCCAGCAATGGAAAAGATAAGTTGAAACGCACTGTTTCTACCTTTCGCCAACAATATTATGATCAACAGTGACCTCGTTTCTGCAATAATCCAGCGCGTACTGGTGCTCGATGGCGCCATGGGAACCATGATTCAGCGCTATCAACTTGAAGAATTTGATTTTCGCGAAGGCGCCTTCGAAAACCACCCCGATTCTTTAAAAGGCAACAACGATTTACTTTCAATTACTCGACCTGAAATTATTAAAGAAATTCACCGCGCCTATTTGAAAGCCGGTGCCGACATCATTGAAACCAATACTTTTTCAGGAACCACAATAGCTCAAGCCGACTACCATCTTGAAGATGCTGTTTATCAGATCAATTTTCAAAGTGCTAAAATTGCCAAAGAAGTAGCCGCCGAATTTACCGATAAGCCGCGTTTCGTTGCAGGTTCTATTGGCCCAACAAACAGGACTGCCTCCATTTCACCAGACGTCAACGATCCTGGATTTAGAGCTGTTACCTTTGATGATCTTGTGAAAGCCTATCACCAACAAATTGGTGCTTTAATAGATGGTGGTGTAGATATTTTACTCATTGAAACTGTTTTCGATACACTCAATGCAAAGGCTGCGCTATATGCTTGCGACCTGATATTTGAAGAAAGAAATATCAAAATTCCAATAATGGTTTCCGGCACCATCACCGATCAGTCCGGTCGCACCCTGACGGGGCAAACAACCGAAGCATTTTTAATTTCATTATCACATATGCCTTTACTCAGCATTGGCCTGAATTGTGCACTTGGTGCTTCTATGATGCGCCCGTATTTGCAGGTCCTCAACGAAAAGGCAACATTCGCTGTAAGTGCCCACCCCAATGCAGGTTTACCCAATGAATTTGGTCAATATGACGAAAGCCCAGCGGCTATGGCAGCTCAAATTGAACAGTATTTGAAGGAAGGTTTGGTCAATGTCATCGGAGGCTGTTGTGGTACTACACCCGAACACATCGCTGCGATTGCCGAAGTTGCTGCGAAATACTCACCTAGAAAATGGACTCATTGATATGTTAAAGTTATCCGGCTTAGAACCACTGATCATCACTGAGCAAAGTAACTTTGTCAATGTCGGCGAACGCACCAACGTGACGGGCTCAAGAGCGTTCTTACGCATGATTCAAGAAGATGATTACGACGCAGCACTTGCTGTGGCAAGAGAACAAGTAGAAGGCGGTGCCCAAATTCTAGATGTCAACATGGACGAAGGCATGATTGACGGTAAAGCGGCAATGGTGCGTTTTCTCAATTTATTAGCTGCAGAACCCGACATCGCGCGTATTCCAATCATGATTGACTCCTCCAAATGGGAAATCATTCAAGCTGGGCTCAGGTGCTTACAAGGAAAAGGCGTCGTGAATTCAATCTCGTTGAAAGAAGGACCCGAAAATTTTATAGCACAAGCGAAAGAAATCAAGCGCTTCGGCGCAGCTGTTATCGTCATGGCCTTTGACGAAAACGGTCAGGCAGATTCTTTTGAAAGACGCATTGAAATTTGCGAAAGATCTTACAACATATTGGTTCAAAAGGTTGGCTTTCCTGCCGATGACATCATCTTTGACCCAAATATTTTTCCGGTTGCAACCGGCATGGACGAACATGCCAACAATGCACTCGACTTTTTTCACGCCACCAAATGGATTAGGGAAAATCTTTCAGGTGCACATGTAAGTGGTGGTGTTTCTAACGTTTCATTTTCATTTAGAGGCAATAATAAAGTGCGTGAGGCCATGCATGCGGCCTTTTTGTATCACGCTACGGCACACGGCATGGATATGGGGATTGTCAATCCGACCATGCTAGAAGTTTACAGCGAAATTGAACCTGAACTTTTAGTGCGCGTTGAGGATGTATTACTCAACAGAAGGGCTGATGCCACCGAGCGCTTATTAACGTTTGCAGAAACGGTAAAAGGCAGTGTCAAGCAGCAAACTGCAGATCTAACCTGGCGAGAAAACACCGTTCAAAAAAGATTGTCTTATGCGTTGGTCAAAGGTATTGTAGAATTTATTGATCAAGATGTAGAAGAAGCCAGACATCTGTACACCAGACCCATAGAAGTTATTGAAGGGCCACTAATGGATGGCATGAACGAAGTTGGCGATCTTTTTGGCTCGGGGCAAATGTTTTTACCACAAGTTGTGAAGTCGGCAAGGGTCATGAAAAAAGCCGTGGCCTACTTACTTCCCTACATTGAAGCGGAAAAAGACGGCAAACAACAGGCGGCAGGTAAAATCCTGATGGCAACCGTCAAAGGAGACGTACATGACATCGGAAAAAATATTGTGGGTGTTGTTTTGGCTTGTAATAATTATGAAATCATTGACCTCGGTGTGATGGTGCCAGCTCACGTAATCATCGAAAAAGCCATTGAGCTCAAAGTAGATGCCATCGGTCTGAGTGGGCTCATTACGCCATCTTTGGACGAAATGGTACATGTTGCCAAAGAAATGGAAAAAGCCGGGCTTCAAATTCCATTACTCATTGGTGGTGCCACCACCTCTAAAGTACATACAGCCGTAAAAATTGAGGCGCATTATCCCTCCGGAGCCGTGATCCACGTCCTAGATGCCTCGAGATCTGTTACTGTTGTCGAAAAATTACTCGGAAACCGCAAAGCAGCGTTTTTAGAAGAACTCAAACAAGACTACGAAAAGCTGCGGGTTCACCACCAAAAACACCGCGCCGCAAAAGAATTACTTTCGTTAGCCGAAGCCCGAAAAAATAAATTGCAATTAGCATTCAATGCATCAACAATTCAGCAACCAAAAAATGTCGGTGTTCAATTACACCAACCAAGTGCTGCAGCACTCATTCCTTATATTGACTGGACCCCTTTTTTCCAAACCTGGGACCTTCACGGAAAATTCCCACAAATTTTACAGGACGTAGTTGTAGGAAACACCGCTCAAAAGGTTTATGAAGACGCCCAAAAAATGTTGGCGCAAATAAGCAGCCAAAACTGGCTAGACTGCAAAGGGCTCAGCGGTATATTCAGGGCCTACTCGATTGAAGACGACATTTACATATTAGATCCTAAAAGTTCTGAGCTTTTACATATTCAACATACGCTCAGGCAACAAACCAAAAAAGCCCAAGGACAACCCAATTTGGCGCTTGCAGATTTCATTGCGCCTAAATCGAGCTCAATGCATGACTACATCGGAGCATTTGTGGTGTGTACAGGCTTTGGTATTGAGGCGCAACTTCAGAAATTTGAAAACGAGCACAATGATTACGATTCCATTATGCTCAAGGCACTTGCCGATCGACTGGCAGAGGCGTTTGCGGAGTATCTGCACGAAAAAGTGCGCAAAGAAATTTGGGCATATTCGCCCAGCGAACAACTAGCCAATGAGGATCTGATCACAGAGTCATACAGAGGGATTCGACCAGCACCTGGCTACCCTGCCTGCCCTGATCACCAAGAAAAATTAGGAATTTTTAAATTACTCAATGCCAGTAATACCATCGGCGTTGAACTCACGGAATCTTTGGCGATGTATCCAACAGCTGCCGTAAGTGGCTGGTATTTTGCACATCCGGACGCAAAGTATTTCGGATTAGGTAAAATTACTGAAGAGCAAGTCAATGATGTTGCTCAAAGAAAAGGAGTGGCTATCAAAGATATCGAACGTTGGTACAGTTCTGTTCTCCATTAAGAACAGCATCGAGCCTAACTCGGATTTGCTTCAAACCATGCATCAATTTCAAATGGTGCTTTGGTAGCAGCCTCAACCGCGAGCTCATCACAGCGCTCGTTTTCCGGATGCCCGGCGTGTCCCTTGACCCACACAAATTCCAATTGAAAGTGCGGGTGCAAGGCCAAATATCGCTTCCATAAGTCTGGGTTTTTCTTGTCTTTAAAGCCTTTTTTAGCCCAACCAAAGACCCAACCTTTCGTAATTGAATCCAGCACATATTTCGAGTCAGAATGAATTACTACTTTGTAATTTCGGTTTTTGATGTGCTCCAAGGCCACAATGACGGCCAATAATTCCATCCGATTGTTAGTGGTTCTGCGAAATCCTTGACTGAGTTCCAATCTTTTCTTACCGAAGGATAAAATGATGCCAAAGCCACCAGGGCCTGGATTTCCTCTTGAAGAACCATCTGTAAAAACCAATATTTTTTCCTGATTCATTTTTTTAAGCGCTCTGGGTTCTGAGACAAAAAGGCTGTCCAAGAATCTCCTTTAGTTTTATTGTGCTCTCCTATTCCTTTTGAAAAATGATGACATACTGCAACGGCAAGGCCATCGGTTGCATCTAAATATTTGGGCATTTCTGGAAAGGAGAGTAATTTTTGTAGCATTGCTGCGACTTGTTCTTTGGAAGCACTACCACTGCCCGTGATGGACTGTTTGATGCGACGCGGAGAATATTCCTCGAACGGAATATTATGATTTAAACTCGCTGCGATGGCGACCCCTTGAGCACGCCCCAATTTGAGCATGGATTGCACATTTTTACCAAAAAATGGAGCCTCGATGGCCATCTCATCGGGTTTATACTCGGCAATAATGCCATTCAAACGCTCTAAAATTCGTTTCAATTTATCCGGATGAGTCGGTAATTTGTGCAATTGTATGACACCGAAATTGAGCATTTTAAGCTGATTTTTCTGAACATGAATGAGGCCGTAACCCATTACTGTGGTTCCAGGATCGATGCCTAAAATTATTTTGTCTTGGCTCATGCTGATGTAAATCTACGCACTATTGACTTTGCATCATTAAAAAAACTGCTATCTTTGCACTCCTCGGGTGATTAGCTCAGTTGGTTTAGAGCACTACCTTGACAGGGTAGGGGTCACTGGTTCGAATCCAGTATCACTCACTAAAACCGGTATATGCCGGTTTTTTTATGCCCAATTTTTGACACACTTTAATCCAAAGAAGTGGTTTTGATTTGGCGCTCTGGAATAAGGCTGTCGCCTTTCATTTTCAAAAACAGCTGAATGAGTGCGACCACATCCTTTTCACAATAGATCATGATGCGTTGCAAGTCCTTCTCTTCAAAGTAAACACGGGCAACATCTGCACCAGAAATATCATCTTTTGGAGTCGGGATTTGAAAAACATGACACAGCAAGGAAAGCGAGGTAAATGATTTGTAGTCGCCAAATTTCCACAATTCGAGCGTATCTAAGTGGTTGATTTCCCAAGGTTTTTTGCCCGCAATTTGTAAAATAGAAGGCAAAGAAATGCCATTGATGAGCATGCGACGACAGATATACGGTATATCAAATTCTTTGGCGTTATGCCCACATAAAACGTGATAAGGCGTATTATAGTGCTCTTCTAGTAAGCGTTTGAATTGCTTTAGAAGGGTTTCTTCATCATCGTGATAGAAAGATTTCAAACGAATTGATCTACCCTGGCCACTGTCATGTAACATACCGACTGATATACAGACAATCTTTCCAAATTCGGCTAGTATGCCCCCCCGTTCATTGTAAACTTGGTCTATTCCCTTTTCGGGGTTGACCTGAAATCGATTTTTTTGCTCAAATAGCGCTTGGCCTTTTTCATCGAGATCTTGAAACTGATAAACTTGAGGAACGGTTTCAATGTCCAAAAAAAGGATCTTTTCAAGAGGAATTCTTTCTAACATAGGGGAAATTTACAAAGTAATCGGTTGATGATAAGCCTAAAAACGTGAAATTTGTAGTTACTTATATGGCAGAAGCATTATTTTTTTCAAGTACAGATAAAAAGCAACGATACCACGAGCTCGTCCCACAACTCAAGGCGCTCATAGACGGTGAATCCAATGCAACGGCCAACATGGCTAATTTTTGTGCTGCCCTGAAAGATACCTTTGGTTGGTTTTGGGTTGGTTTTTACCTCATTGACAATGACGAACTTGTTTTAGGCCCGTTTCAAGGTCCTATTGCCTGTACCAGAATTCAAAAAGGAAAAGGTGTTTGTGGAACTGCATGGGCTACTGCCACTACCATTGTTGTGGAAGACGTTGAAAAATTTCCGGGCCATATCGCCTGTAGCGCGTTGTCAAGAAGTGAAATTGTGGTGCCATTGATAAAAAATACACAAGTAATTGGCGTACTAGATATTGACAGCTCCGAATTGGCTACATTTGATCAAACGGATCAACTTGAACTTGAAAAAATTTGCCAATGGTTCGTTACGCACTTATAGTATTGGTTTTATTGAGTGCTTGTGCGCAGGTGGGAACAATTACAGGTGGTCCTACAGACGACTTTGCTCCCAGAGTTCTGAGTGCTAGCATCCAAGACAAACAACTCAATGTAAGCGCGCGCCAACAAGTGCTCGTTTTTGATGAATTCATCAAAGTTGCCGATCCTCAAAAGTCTATCACACTCATGCCCAACGACAGCCGTTTACAATTTGCTGTCAAAGGCAAGACCCTTTCCATCGATTTTTTAGACCCGCTGCAAGCGCAAACTACATACACACTCATGAGCAATGGTGGAATTGCCGATATAACAGAAGGAAACGACTCTTTAATGACCTGGACCTTCTCTACTGGTCAATTCCTCGATTCCATGACCTTAAGCGCTGATTTTACAATGCCCTTTCCTGAAAAAAAAACAGAGCAGGTTATGTTAGCCATTTATGAATCCGACTCAAGCAAAAACGCGAGATATATTGGTCTATTTTCCGATGATAACAAGCTGCAACTGCAAGGATTAAAAGATGGTGCCTATTACTTGAAAGCTTTTGTTGATAGCGATGCAGATGGCGCTTGCGGCCCTAAAGAAAGCCAAGATCAATATTTTAAAATGCTGCAATTATCGGATCAACAAAATGATACCTTGCATTTTTATTTGACCAAGCCAAGCGCTTCACAAGATAGCACCACAACTACAGCTAGCAAAGATTCAGCACCAACAGATAGCACAATGAAATTTGGTAGTTTGTTACTCAATTGCTCAAATATTTCTGAGGGAACTGTTTTGGCGGTCTATCAAAATGACCAACTGATCAGAACGCTGCAGCTCACAGAAACGCTTTCAAAAATTGAAGATTTACAACCAGGACTTTACAGCCTACATCTTTTCAAAGATCTGAATGCAAATGGAAAATGGGACCCCATCAGGCCCAAAGATAAACTTCGAGCCGAACCGCTCTATGTTTACCCCGAAAAAATTAAAGTTAAAGCCAACTGGGATATTGAAGTGCCCCTGAACAAGACTTTAGCTAACTTGTTAGAACCATAAATAATTATTATGAAAAAAATTACGCTTATTGCCAGTCTGTTCTTATTCTCAAATGTCTTTGGGCAGGTGGTTACGCCAAAAGCAAGTCCAGTTGCAAAAATTCAACAAAAAGTGGGCTTAGCTGATATTCAAATTGACTATTCAAGACCAGGTGCCAAAGGACGCGTCATTTTTGGCGACCTCATTCCTTTTGATGCTATGTGGCGTTTAGGGGCCAATGAAAATACGAAACTGACGTGCTCTGAAGCACTAATTTTTGGCAAAGACACGCTCAAAGCAGGTACCTATGCCATTTTTGCCAAACCCGGTCAGCAAAATTGGGAGCTCTATTTTTACAATGACTACAGCAATTGGGGCTTGCCTGAAACATGGGATGCGAAAAAAGTGGCGCTTCAAGTCACTGCGCCAGTACAAAAAATTCAAGACTTTCAAGAAAACCTCGAAGTTAACATTGACGGTCTTTCAAATAGTGGTGCAAACCTTGAAATTGCATGGGAAAACACCAAAATTACAGTTCCATTTACGCTCAATACCAAAAGTAAGGTTTTGGCAAGTATTGATAAAACCATGGCTGGCCCAGGTGCCAATGATTATCATGCCGCTGCCACCTATTATTTCAACGAAAACC
>JBIPMW010000089.1:0-7881 GCA_044376455.1 Crocinitomicaceae bacterium
ATGCTTTTTGGCTTACTGGAATGCCTGCAATACAACCAAAACAGACAACAGAGCAATTTGCGCATTTTTGAATTTGGTCAGCAATACAATCTCATGGATGGTAAGCGTAAAGAAAAGATGCAGTTAGCACTTGCGCTCATGGGTCAGCACTCCCCTGATAGTTGGCTAAATAGCGATCAAAAAACGTCGCAATTCAATTTCTTTCACATGAAAGCCGAAGTTTTGGCTTTATTTGACCGTTTGGGCGTACAAAGTCAAATCCAAGAAAAACCCCTGCAACACTCCCATTTTGAGGACGGTATCATTTTAGAAGCGAACGGAAAAACTTTGGTTAGTATTGGCTGGATAAATAGCGCTATTCAAGCTGCTTTTGACCTCAAACAACGCCCGTACATTGCTCTAGTCAATTGGGATGACCTCATGCACCTCACTAAAAAACAAAAAATCAGCTTCCAAGAATTACCAAAAACATTTGCAGTCCGACGAGATCTTTCTTTGTTGGTCTCTAAAGAAACAAGCTACCACGCCCTTAAAACTGCGGCAATTAATGCGGAACGCAAATTACTTCAGGACGTACAATTATTTGATGTTTACGAAGGGAAGAACCTAGAGCCGGGGCTCAAATCTTATGCCCTATCTTTCTATTTACAAGATACCCAGCAAACCCTGACCGACAAGCATATAGAAAAAGCAATGCAGCAAATTACACAAGCGCTTGAAAAAGCCTGCAATGCGAAAGTTCGGATGTAAATGTTGTAAATTTAAGCAGTTAGGTAACGCTCCAAATTGGTGTTTGAAACCAATTCTTCTGAACCCAGGATCAATAAAGATTTAACTTTATTCGTTTCTAACCATAGCTCGAAATTGGTAATGCCAACGCGCAAAGTGCCGTTGATATCAATTTTGTGCACTGGTTTTTGTTGTTTGTCAAACAATGACTTCACCTCTAAAATTTCAGCTGATAATTCTTGGTTTTGATTGAAAATGAGCAGACTATCAGTCGCTTCAAAAAAATCAGCGGGTTTTTCTTGAGACAAAATCAATTCTTGGGCATATGCGTTGGCCCAATTTTGAATGGCACTTGAAAATTGATTACCTGCTAATAAATAAATCGACGCTACTTTCATTCTTCCTCTAAAATTGTCCGCAAATATAGTGCTAATAAGCACATCCTTACTTTTCGTAACCTAAAATTTTGAGGTAATCTTGTGCAGTTTGCTCATTACTAAAGACTTCGGTCTGAATTTTTCCATCTTCATCGCGTCGGATCAAAATGTGTTTAGGTTCTGGAATCAGACAGTGCTTCAAACCACCATAGCCACCAATGGTTTCTTGATAAGCTCCTGTATTGAAAAAACCGATGAATAAGGTATTGTTTTTATCAAACTTAGGTAAATAGATGGCATTGGAGTGTTGCTCAGAGTTATAGTAATCATCGGAATCACAGGTAAGACCACCTAGCAAAACCCGCTCGTAGTCATCGTTCCATCTATTGATGGGTAACATGATGAAGCGCTGGTTAATCGCCCAGGTATCAGGAAGGTTGGTCATGAAAGAGGAGTCAATCATGTTCCATTTCTCGCGATCATTTTGCTGTTTCTGATGCAAGACACTGAAAATAGCACCACCACTCTCTCCTACAGTAAACGATCCAAATTCTGTGAAAATATTAGGCTCAGGAATGTCGTTGTCTTGGCATACGCGCTTGACTTGCGTTAAGATCTCTCGGACCATATACGCATAATCAAAGTCAAAAGCCAAAGATTTCTTGATAGGGAAGCCTCCGCCAATATTCAAGGAGTCTAGCTCAGGACAAAGTTTTTTAAGGTCTGAATATACGCGCAAACATTTGGTAAGCTCGTTCCAGTAATAAGCAGTATCGTTGATACCCGTATTGATGAAAAAATGCAGCATTTTTACACGCACCCTAGGATTTTCCTTAAGGATAGCTTTGTAAAACGGGACAATTTCTCGGTACCGAATACCCAAACGAGAGGTATAAAACTCGAATTTAGGCTCTTCCTCAGAAGCGATGCGAATACCGATATTTAATTCTTTGGTAGTCGATTGAATGAGCTGCTTGAGTTCGTCGATGTTGTCGACCACCGGAACGATGCGCAACTCGTCTTCTTCGATGAGCTGAGCAATGTTGTCGAGGTAAGGTTTTGGTTTGTAGCCATTACAAATGACATAACTCTTTTGCTTGAGCTTTCCTGCAGCATGCAAACTTTTAACGATATCGATGTCAAAGGCCGACGAAGTTTCGATGTGTACGTCGTTTTTAAGCACTTCATCGAGTACAAATGCAAAATGCGAACTTTTGGTACAGTACGAATAATAGTAGTTTCCTTGATAACCGAGGTTCATGATGGCTTCTCGAAACCAACCTTTGGCACGCTGGATATTATTTGAAATTTGCGGCAAGTAATGAAACTTGAGCGGTGTACCGTGCTCATGAACCAAACGCATTAAGTCAATTCCATGAAAAAACAAGCGGTCTTCGCGCAAGAAGAATTCGTTTTGTGGAAAATCAAAGGTTTGATCAATAAGATCGATGTATTTAGTTCTCATGCGTTTTTCAAATAATAACTGAGTTCTGTACGTAAATACTGTGCTTAAGTTTCGCTTCCTGAAACAGTTTTGAAACGCGCGACAATTTTGTGCAAAAATACTGCTTTTTAAATGGAATTGAAGCGCTCGAAAATACTACTTTTGGGTACAGCAAATTTCCATGTCCTACTTAGACGAATTAAACGAAAGTCAGCGGGTTGCCGTTGAACATATTTATGGCCCAATAATGGTCATTGCCGGTGCAGGTTCCGGCAAAACGCGTGTACTTACCTATCGCATCGCCCACATGATGGAGCAAGGCGTGGATCCTTTCAATATTTTAGCCTTGACCTTTACCAACAAAGCTGCCAAGGAAATGACTGAAAGAATTGGTCAAATTGTTGGGGGCGCTGAGGCAAAAAATATCTCTATGGGTACCTTCCACTCAGTGTTTTCAAAAATTCTGCGCTTCAATGCCGAGCGAATAGGCTTTCCAAATAATTTCACCATTTACGACACCCAAGATTCAAAAAGTCTGATCAAAGACATCATCAAGGAATTCAACCTAGACGACAAAACTTATAAGCCAAGCATGGTTTTTGGACGCATCTCAGCTGCCAAAAACAACCTGATTTCACCAGAAGCCTACCTGGCCAATGAAGAGATCCAACTCGAGGACAAACAAGCCCGCAGACCCGAAATTGGAAAGGTTTTTCAGGCCTATGCAAATCGCTGTCAAAAAGCGGGTGCCATGGACTTCGATGACCTCCTCTATTTTACCAATGTCCTCATGCGCGACTTCCCTGACGTCTTGCATTACTACCAACAAAAGTTTCAATATATTTTGGTAGATGAGTACCAAGATACCAACTACGCGCAGTACCTCATCGTTAAAAAATTAGCTGCAGCTTATCAAAACATTTGTGTGGTTGGAGACGACGCGCAAAGTATTTATTCATTCAGAGGCGCCAACATTGAGAACATTCTCAATTTCAGAAAAGACTACCCTGATTTTGCGCTTTACAAACTAGAGCAAAATTACCGCAGTACCAAAAACATTGTAGAGGCAGCCAATAGCGTCATTAAAAAGAACAAAGACCAAATTTTCAAAACCGTCTGGACAGACAACCAAGAAGGCAGCAAAATAAAAGTCTTGCGCTCACTCACTGACAACGAAGAAGGACGCAGTATTGCTCAGGCTATTTTTGAAAAGAAAACCGCTGAAGGCGGACGCTTTCAAGATTTCGCCATTCTGTATCGCACTAACAAACAATCGCGGGCTTTTGAGGAAGCCTTGCGCAAACTCAATATGCCCTACAAAATTTACGGAGGACTATCTTTTTACCAACGCAAAGAAATCAAGGACCTCCTTGCTTATTTCAGACTTGCTGCCAACCCTCACGACGAAGAAGCATTCAAACGCGTGATCAATTACCCAAAGCGCGGCATCGGCAAAATCACCGTAGAAAACCTCATTATAGCAGCCAACAAATACAGCACCAGTATCTGGGAAGTAGTTCGGGATTTCAATCGTTTTCCGGCCGATGTTGGGTCGGCGGCAAAAAGTAAAATTTACGAGTTTGTCACCATGATTGATAGTTTTGGAGCCGAACTCGAAAAAGTAGACGCCTATACCCTAGCCGACCGCATTGCCAAATCTTCGGGCATCATCCGTGAGCTCATCTCCGAAAAAGACAAAGGCCCAGAAGAAGTAGAACGATTTCAGAACGTCGAGGAACTTTTGTCCGGTATTCAAGAATTTGTTAAAGGCAACGAGGACGGAACGCTTCGCACACTCGCAGACTTCATGGTTGACGTCGCACTACTTACAGACGCAGATCAAGAAAACCCAGAAGACCGCAACCACATCAGCCTCATGACCATCCACTCGAGCAAAGGGCTTGAATTTCCTCATATTTTCATCGTGGGTCTTGAAGAAAACCTCTTTCCTTCGCAAATGGCACTCAACTCGAGGTCAGAACTTGAAGAAGAACGTCGTTTGTTCTATGTAGCGCTCACCCGAGGCATGAAAAGCTGCATGCTTTCATACGCCACTAGCCGTTTTACTTGGGGGCAACCCATCATGTGTGAGTCTTCTCGTTTTATAGACGAAATTGACCCGCAGTTTTTGCAATTTGAATCAGTGAATCGCAGTAGTGCTAGCCGTTCTTTAATGGGCTCTGGTGCTATTGACCGAGGCTTTAGTGGTGGGCTCAACAAACCTTTGGGTAGCCCTGCGCCCAAATTGCGTTCCTTAAAAGAAGTCAGTCAAACCTCAGCAAGCTCAAGACCCACAAATGACACCGGGAATGAACAGTTAATGGTCGGAACCAACGTCGCTCACGACCGCTTTGGTAAGGGGAAAGTACTGAAAATAGAAGGTGCGGGGCCAGATAAAAAAGCCACCATTTTCTTTCCACAGCATGGCTCAAAAACAGTATTGTTGCGTTTTGCAAACCTTCAAATACTTGAAGATTAGCTTCAAATGAAGAAGATACGCTGAATCGAATTAATCCTCCAATAAATCGGGTCTGCGATCCTTAGTCCTTTCGTAAGCTTGTGCTTCGCGCCAAGCACCGACATCTTTTGGATTGCCGCTCAATAAGACTTCCGGAACTTTCATACCCATAAATTCTGGCGGCCTTGTGTACACAGGTGGCGCAAGTAAATTATCTTGAAAAGAATCGGTGAGTGCTGATGTTTCGTCATTTAATACACCCGGAATCAAGCGCACTACTGCATCCACAACAATTGCTGCCGCGAGTTCGCCGCCACTCAGGACGTAAGAACCTATTGAAATTTCTTTGGTAATATACAAATCTCTGATGCGTTGATCCACACCTTTGTAGTGTCCGCACAAGATGATGATGTTCTGCTTTAATGACAACTGATTACACATGGCCTGATCCAAAACAGCGCCATCTGGCGTCATGTAGATGATTTCGTCGTAGTTGCGTTCAGCTTTGAGTTTTTCAATGGCTTTTGAAATGGGCTCTACACTCATGACCATCCCGGCACCACCGCCATATTGATAGTCGTCAACGTTGCGGTGTTTATTGTCTGCGTAGTCGCGCAAATTGTGCACGTGAATTGCTGCCAAGCCCTTATCTTGGGCGCGCTGCATTATCGAGGCTGCAAAAGGGCTTTCGAGTAATTGAGGAAGGACAGTAATGATATCAATACGCATTCAACAAAGATAAGTCAATTCCATGCATTTTACTACCTTTGCACAAATTCCAATTATGATCCAACTATCTGAGCGTTTACTCGCCATGGAAGAGTCTGCGACCATCGCCATGGCTAAAAAAAGTAGAGAACTTAAAACACAAGGAAAAGACGTCATTTCCTTATCACTAGGCGAGCCTGATTTTCATACGCCTGAATTCATCAAAGACGCAGCAGTTCAAGCGCTCAAAGACAATTATACCACTTACACACCTGTCCCAGGTTATGACGACCTTCGCGAGAGCATTTCTAGAAAATTCCTCCGCGATAACAACTTGAGTTACTCAAAAGAACAAATTGTTGTGTCTACAGGTGCCAAACAAAGCATTGCCAATTTGGTCCTTAGTTTAATCAATCCAGGCGACGAAGTAATCATTCCTGCACCCTACTGGGTTTCTTATTTAGAAATTGTTAAAGTAGCTGAAGGGGTTCCGGTTGTCATTTCCGCTGGTATCGACAAAGACTTTAAAATTACTGGCGCTGATTTAGAGGCGGCAATTACGCCCAAAACCAAGATGTTGATGTTCTCCACGCCTTGTAATCCAACAGGTTCGGTTTACACCAAAGAAGAATTACAAGATATTGCGCGCGTACTCGCTAAATACCCGCAAGTCATTGCCATGAGTGATGAAATCTATGAGCATATTAATTTCATCGGAAAACACGAAAGTTTGGCGCAATTTCCTGAAATATACAACCAGGTAGTTACGGTGAATGGCGTTTCTAAAGCATGGGCCATGACGGGTTGGAGGCTAGGTTACATCGGCGCTCCTAAAGAAATTGCTGCGGCCTGTGACAAAGTACAAGGTCAATTTACTTCGGCAACTTGCTCAATCACCCAACGTGCCACAATTGCAGCCATGGACGCTGACCCTGCCATTTTGAAAGACATGATTGCTGCCTTTGAAAGCCGCAGAAATCTAGTGCTTAAAGGCTTAAGAAATATCCCAGGGCTCAAAGTCAATAATCCAGGTGGTGCATTTTATGTTTTCCCTGACTGCTCTGCCTATTTTGGTAAAACCATCAACGGCAAGACCATCTCCAACTCTGATGAACTTTGTATGTATCTCCTAGAAGATGCTTTGGTTGCTTGCGTGGGTGGTGCAGCATTCGGAGATCCAAATTGTTTTCGCATTAGTTATGCTGCTTCTGAAGAAACCCTTCAAAAAGCCGTAGATCGCATTGCAGCTGCACTTGCTAAACTCAACTAACATGACGCTCGAGGCGCTTTTTGATGCATTCAACGGTAAACGTGTACTTGTACTAGGCGACGTCATGACAGACGCCTATTTGCATGGTACAGTTAATCGCATGAGCCCCGAAGCACCTGTTCCAGTTGTCGATTACCAATTTGAAGAGCAACGTATCGGTGGCGCAGGCAATGTTGCGCTCAATCTACAGGCCTTGGGAGCAACACCGCTCATCGCGAGTATCATTGGCCAAGATCAGGCGGGGGAACAATTGCTACAATTATTCAAGGAAGCGCAGCTCAACACAGAGGCCATTCTTTGCTCCTCAAGCCGAAAAACAACCATCAAAACGAGGGTACTGTCTAACAGTAAACAATTATTACGCATAGACACTGAAGATCAACACGATTTAAACGCGCAAGAAACACAAGATTTAAAAGCAGCTATTTTGCAGCAGCTTAAAAATGGTGTAGATGGCATTATCATAGAAGATTACAATAAAGGCGTTCTTACCGCTGAAATGATTCACTGGATCATACAAGAAGCCAATCAAAGAAATATAGCTACAGCCGTTGATCCGAAAAAGAAAAACTTTTTAAGCTACCAACACTGCACGCTTTTCAAACCCAATTTAAAAGAACTGAAAGAAGGTCTCGGACTAAGTTTTGATTACGCAAACAATCCGGAAGCACTTGACAACGCCCTTGTTGAACTTCAAAAACAACTCCACAACCAGTTTTCATTTGTAACCTTGTCTGAGCATGGCGTTCAGCTTTTTGATGGACAAACTCACCATAAAAAACCTGCTCATTTGCGCAATATTGCAGATGTGTCTGGGGCTGGTGATACCGTCATTGCCACAGCAAGCTTATGTCTTATTTGTGGGGCGCCACCCCAACTCATTGCAGCAGTTGCC
>JBIPMW010000369.1:0-22124 GCA_044376455.1 Crocinitomicaceae bacterium
GTCATTATGCCCAGAGATAGTCGAACCCGAATAGATTGGGCAGAAGAAATTCGTCAATTATTGGATGTGGACTATCCAAAGGCTCGAAAAGTCAAGCTCGTCTGTGATAATCTCAACACTCATAACATAGCCTCGCTTTATGAAGCATTTCCAGCACCCGTTGCTCATCGTTTAGCTAGAAGACTGGAAATTTATTACACACCTCGTAATGGTAGCTGGTTAAATGTAGCCGAAACTGAACTAAGCGTCTTATCGAGGCAATGTTTAGATAGAAGGATTTCTAGCAAGGAAGAACTGAAAAGGGAGATAGAAACATGGCAAAAAGAACGTAATCAGACTGCATCTACAGTAATATGGACGTTTACGACCAGCGATGCTAGGGTCAAGCTGAAACATCTTTATCCTGTGTTTGAGGAAGAGGAATCGGGAGAATCTATTGCACCAAATTAGCTGAAACAGTCCACTAGGGTGGGCCGGTCTACCACTTCTTTTAAGATACAAGGGTGGGTTACGTCGCGGCGATACTTTTGACAATAAACCGATAACTTTTCATCCGCGACGTAACCCACCCCCCAAGATTTTGTAACAAAATATACAGTTTGCTGCACGATAAGGGGAGAGACCATATGACACTAAATCTGTTAATTTTCTGGAAAATGACAACTAATTTGTTAATTCATCTCAAGATGAGTTTTTCGGTGAGGAGATGTTACAATTTGGCTGTAATCTAGATAGGGTAACGCTTTAAAAGATTGATTGGTGAGACGACACTAATTAGTTAAGACGACAAATAATTAGTTAACGTACACCACAAACGTAACTTTCAACTGCTAGACTAATTGGACTTTCTTGGAGTGTAAACTTCAATGGGAGTTTCTTTTCTAGGTGCCAGAAAAACTAATCTCAATTCATATTCTTTCTGTAAAGCGTATCGTATATTTGGTGGGAACGGAGAGATAACTTGGTGAGTATCTTGGTATAGTACTAATTCAAATCTATGTAATTTAATATCATGAACTAATTTCTTTACCTCTCTAGAAAACAAGCTAACTTTATAGTCATACCATAAAGGAAAACCAGTACATGGAGTAAAATTCCATTCCTTGATAAGAGGTGTAAGTTCAGTCATATTTAACACCGAGCATTCTTTCTCGGAATCATTTAAAAATTTTCTTGCTTCATTGATTCCCTTTACAGTTTCAACTGGAAGATATTGACTGCCAAATGCATTTAAACCTGCAAGATCTGGTCGAATACAGGTACGGTTGGCACATGTTTCATGCATTCCTAAAGGACTTTGATTCATCAAGTTTCTAACAAACAAAAAAGGACTAGGTATATACACAAACATTACTAGTAGAGGTATGATAAAGAAGTTAAGATAAGCAGTTTGTCTTACTCTAAGAAATCGAGAAATATCTGACAAAATAAAAGCTATAGTTGGGGCGAAGAAATAGGTCGCACTATCCTGAGTTCTGCTACTAGTTGTAGCAGTTATATAGCTTTGTACTATAAGACCAAGTGTCAATAAAGCAAATGTCAATCGGTGAGGACATCTATTGATGACAAATTGACTGTTTCTAAGAAACCAAGTTAGATAAGCAACTACAAGAAAGTATGCTAATTGCGTTCTCGATAGGGCTGGTCTAAACTTTAAAATATCGAGCGTCAATTTGCTTGTATGGGGAGGTTGGCCATAATTATACCAGTAAAAGAAATCGTTACCTATATGAGGCAAATGTATGATTACTATAAACAATAAACTAACCAAGAATGGTTGAGCCAACAGATATATATTTCGCTGGCGGTATGCTTCGGCACTACAAAGTATCAATGCAAAAACCCATCCTATGCCACCATAATCTTGCTTAGTCGTAATAGCTAAAGCTAAGAACAACCCTCCCATATTAAGTAGCAATAAACGCAAAAGTTTACTTCGTCTCAGTTCATTTACAGGCAGCAAATACCCAAGTAGGCATGTTATTCCGGCAAGCTCAAACGCGAAAGCAGTCTGATTATACCAAGGTAAGGATGATGATGTTGTATAAGTAAGTCCAAATAAGAGTGTTGCTGATGTACGGATTGATCTTCTTACTTGGAAAAATCTGAGATAAATATTAAAACTAAGCAGAGCGATTAGACTGACAACAGCAGCAGCTAGTTTGAGAGAATAAAAACTAGGACCATTTAACTTAAAAAAAACATAGGGGAGAATAAGAATTCCTGGTCCAACGGGCATACCAAAGTCTTTGTAAGGCGTTTGCCCTATTAACAGGCGATAAGCTCCTTCCCAGACCCATGCAAAATCACGAAAGAAAGGTGTCGCATATGTTAACGGCAGGGCAGCTAATGCAAGAACAAGGAAAACTTCAAGAGTATTCCAGAGAAAAGTTCGATCTAACTTAGCAGAAAAAATATTTTTTCCACTCTCAATGACAAAAGCCTTTATTTTTTTTCCATCTCTCATGGTGTTAGTTCGAGGTCGAGTTGAGACATTCTAGCAATTGTAAATTTGACTGAATCCTTGAGAAATCTAACATATCACATCATGCGGCGTAGCGTCTGGAGCGGCGAGGCTATCATAGAGGGGATAGCCTCGCAAGGTATCCAGCACTTGTCGCAGTATTTGGCGCACAAGCGCCCTTGGTCGGCGGCTTTCTCCTCGAAGAGCAGTCGGCGCAGATCCAGATCGTACTGTTTCAAGTCCCCCATAGAGTCGGGGAGAAATAGGCAAGGATGGACTTTCCCATAGGGATCAATTGTAACTGTGGCAGCACCAGCCATGCAGGGAATGCCGGAAGTACCGTCCTTCAATCGTTTGGACATGATTTTTAAGAACGCCTTGGTAAAGAAACTGATTACTCGCCACGGCTTAAAGCGGTAAAGGCGGTAGAGTCTGTTAGTGGCTTGTCCAGCCTTGAGCGAGTTTTCGGTGATAGCCACGCCCGTCTCGTAGTTCTGATATAGCTCAGCTTCATGCGCGAAAGTAACTATGTAGTTGTCACTCTCTGGGCTAAGTTTTCGGTAGAGCCGCTCCACGTCGTCGATGTTAAAGACCGAGATGGTACTCTGAAAGGAGCACTTGAGGTTTCTGAATTCCTTCCGTAGAGCCTTGAGCCGCTTCCAGGATTCCATAGAACTCTTCCAGTGCCCCTCCACTCCCCGAATGTAGTCCTGCTGCCCACTGATGCCGTCCACCGAAAGCGTGATGTGAATCTCCACTTCGGGATTTTCCGATGCCAACTTCTGCACCATATGCTCGGTTCGTTCGGGTAGTATCCCGTTCATAGGAATATTGACCAGGAAAAGGTTCGGGCAGTTTTCCACTGCGTACCGAACCAGCTCGGACAGACCAGGCTTGAGGCTTGGCTCCCCACCAGTGATGTTGAGCCAAAATAGGTCTTCACCGAAGGAGGCGACCACCTTCTTGAGTTCGTTGATGCTGAGTTCTTGTTGTAACAGTTCCCGGTTCTTGCCCTTGGCGTAGATATCCCAAATGTTGCAGGTTCGACAGCTTGAATTGCAGACGTTTGTGACGTTGATTGTCAGCTTGTAGGGCATCACAGGCTCGTTACGCTGGCGCGTGCGCTTCACCTCAAAGACACGCTTGATAAACTTTAAGTAGGGTTTTCGCAGCTTGGTCATGTTGCTAAGTTCATTGAGATGGTGTGAATTTATGACCCGAAAGGGAGCAGATGATATTGAAACAGATCCCTAACTTAGGTTATGCTTAGTCCACACTTCTGTAAATGTACAGCGTTTCTCAGATAGATGAGGTTCGTTCTTGCATCTGAAATACTTGATTAGCAAGGATTAGTATGTGCTTCACCTTTACGAGAAAGGCTGTAAGTTATTTTGGCTCTCATCGACATAGATAGTGTATCAGGATATACATTTTTAACCCGAAGTCCAAGAGAGCTGTTATTTTGACGGCTAATGCTGCTATGTTTAATCAATCAAAACCTATCATATTGTTCGTTAGTGCAGTACATCCTTATCCTCCTTACGGCGGAGATAGAATTCGTTGCTATAACTTAATTGATAGTTTATGCCAAAACTTTAATGTAGTTGTTTTAGCACCTAAAACCAGTTCTAAGTGTGAACTTATAAAGAAAGTACATGATTGGTATGCTTTACCCAAGCATACTAATTTACCAATTCTAAAAGAAAGGAGTAATGCCTACTATCTACTAATGGAAGATCCCGTTTGGAACAAATGTTTAAAATCTGTCTGCCAGAAGTATCAACCTAAAGTAGCATGGTTTGAATATGGCTATTGGGGACAGTACGTCCCTATTGTACGTGGCTTTGGAACATGTACAATACTGGGTACTCAGAACATTCAGAGCGAGCTAACCAAGCAACAACTTAATAGTACACTTTCGGGCTTAAAATATCTATCTAATTGGGTATATCATCAAACAGAGTTTCTCCATGAACATACTATGTTTCGCCGTTTTGATCGAATAGTTAGTGTTAGTGAATCAGACCAGCAATATCATTCCAAATTTGTTGTTAGTTCACATAGTAAATTAGTTCCAAATTATATTAATGAAGCCTGTTATAAAAATAAAAATCAGGCAAAGGCAGTTCAAGACAATATCGTTATATTTACAGCGAATTTTAACAATTTCCAAAACAAGATAGGAACAAATTGGTTAGTAAGAGAAGTCTGGCCAATAGTAAGACAGAAGATTTCCAGTGCTTCTTTATACCTTGTTGGTCATCATTCAGAAAATATTTTCCCTAAAACGAAAAAGCCTGTTGGGGTAACTTGCATTAGTAAAGTGTCTTCAATAGTTCCACATCTACAAAGAGCAAAAGTAGCTGTAGTTCCTATTTTTCACGGGAGTGGTACACGCTTGAAGGTTCTTGAGGCACTGGCTTGTTCTATCCCAATTGTAAGTACAACTCTAGGTGTCGAAGGCATTAAAGTTATTCCTGGGCAAAGTGTTTTAATTGCCGATTCTTCTGAAAGCTTTGCTCAATCAATTATAGAACTTCTCAGCAACAATATTAAACGCGAAAGGTTATCTCAAAATGGTTTATCGGTTCTAATTAATGACTATAGCTTCGAGGTAAATACTAATCGCATTCAAAAAATTGTTGATGAACTTATTTGTTAAGGGTACCCGCATTTCGGTTCTACAGGACATATTATGCTAGCTTTTCAAACACGCTCTGAAATTTATGATTGATTACAAGAAAGTTCACTTAACATTTCCTGTTTTTAATGAGGAAGTTCAGTTAGAAAACTCGATTCTAGAAACCCTGCAATTCTGCGAAGCTAATCAGATTCGGAACTTTGATATCTGCATTGCCGACAACGGCTCTTATGACAGGACAGAGTCTATTGGTTACAAACTCCAGTCCCAGTTTACCAAAGTGAAATACATCAGACTGAACAACAGAGGAATAGGTGCCGCGTTGAAAGCGGCGTGGTCAGAGTCTCAGGCTGACTACCTTGGCTACATGGATATCGATCTCTCAACAGATCTCCAGCATTTCAAACACGTCTACGACCTTATCCAACAGGGACAGGAATACGATTTGATCTTGGGATCCAGACTTAAGCAAGGTGCCAAAGTACAGAAGAGAATATTATTGAGAGAGATAACTTCAAGGTGCTTTAACATTTGGCTTCGCTTAAATTTGCAAGTCGGTTTCACTGACGCTATGTGTGGCTTTAAATTTATTGAGAAGAGGTTTTACGATCGACTGGCAAGTCATTTTGAATTAACCGACAACTGGTTTTTTCCGGCTGAATTGGCAATCAGAGCCGAACGGATAGGTGCAGAGATTCTAGATATCCCCGTCCACTGGAGCGACAACCTCAACTCAAAATCGTCAGATCAACTACTTTATTTGATCCTGCACTACCTGGCAAGTATCGAACGTATGAGAAGAGAAAAGGAAGGTTGACCGCTATACTATAGCATGGGGTAAAACTAGTGCCGCTGACACAGGGGACAATCTAGCTCAAATCCTTATCAACTCTGGAGATCCCGGACTGTGGCAGGATATTCATTGTGAGCGGGGTAAACTCAAAGCCCCCTCGTTCTGAATATATCGTTCCATTATTGTCAATTATGAACTTACACAACAAATTTTGGCTTATCCTAGCCTATGTAACAATCAGTATAAGTCTAATTGCAGGCTTTTTTTGGCTTATCGATCATACTTATGGAATGGATTGGGACGAAGCGTTATACATTAATCAAGCTTACAAAGACTTTTTTAGTTTTAAAGAAAGAGGGTTCTATGGTCTTGCCAAGTCGATCATTGTTCTAGACAGATCTCGCCCTCCAGCTCATCGGATCTTAGTCCTCCCTTTTACGTTGATATTTGGAGTTAACCCAGTTAATCTTCGCTTAGTATCCCTAATATCTTTGGGAATCAGCATAATCTTTATATATCTATCTACTAAACGCATAGCTGGTTCTGTCGCAGGTTGTCTTTCTGCAATGTTTCTCGCAACATGTCCAGTCATAATTAGTAATAGTATGCGTTTTGGTACAGAGTACCCTCTGTATCTATCAATTTCCCTTACCTTTTACTTTCTCGTTCTTATTCTGAACAGCAAACAACCTAGGACGGACGAACTTTACCGAAACTGGATTGGTCTAGCGTTGGCTTTTGCGCTAGGAGGATTAGCAAAAACTTCATTCATATTTATAGTCGCTCCTATTTTATTACTCGTTTTCTCTTTTTTAGACTGGCTAGATGTCAATGTGAAGCCTAGATTGATTTGCATATTTAAAGCCCTTTTAGGGGCAATAGTAATTTTATCGCCCTGGTGGATTTATAACTTCTCATCTGCATTCAAATATGCATTATATGCCGGAAGATTTGTCAGACATTCATTAGGACCCAAAAATTCTCTGGGAACGTGGTTAAATTTCCTAGATCTCTTTAATTTATCTATATTTGGTACTCCTCTAACGATTTTGATCTTAGCCATTGTCCTACATTTTCTGATTCAATTAAATCTTAAACGAATTCGTCTGAACTCGATCCATAAGATAACTTTATTGATGTGTATTGTAAGCATATTTCCAATTCTAATTCTTAGTGCTCTTGGAGCAAATCAAAATCCTCGTCTCATCTCACCAATTCTGCTACCTCTTGCTATCATTTTTGGAGTAGTTACTATTGCTAGTCGATGGACTTCTCGGAAATGGCTTGTTGCAATTACGATTGGTTTGTTTAGCTTTCAATTAGCTGTTATGGTTACTCCATTGTTACAAAAAAACTCAGTGTCTAATAATTTGATTAGACCTACTCTGGCTACTGTTATGGGAAGACGTGAACAGTGGGATTGGTCTAAATTACGAGAAATATGTAATCAACACCAAATTCCTAATCCTTCAATTTCTTATCTAGGTAATGCTTACACTTTTAATCCTCCTCAGATTAGTTATCCATGGGTAAGTGTCAACGAGACAGTAAAAGTTAACTGGCTTTGGCGCTATGAGCAGGAGATTATAGACTGGAAAAAGATCATGAAATCTGTTAACTCTAGTGATGTTATTTTGACCGCTCCCGCTTTGATTGGTGACTTAGGTGACAAGCAGGATTTGGATAATCAGCACAACATAGAGTTTATCCAACGAATGCAAGAGAATCCTAGGTTTGCCAAACCCATTGAACTTGAGATGGGACGTTTTAATTCCATTCGGGTTCTCGTGTTTCTACGAAAATAATCCCTAACTATATTTAAGTAAACTAGCAACTTAACTTCATATTATTCGCTAATAAAATTACTTTTTGTCCAAAGTCCAATTAAATTAAATAGGTTTTAAAAATAGGTTAACAATGCCATGTTTAGGAAAATCATTTTCATTAATAAAATCAATCAATTTATGAGAATCAGGTCTAACATAAGCGCTGCGACGATTCCAAAAGTATTTACCCTTATACCTGAACTTCCCTCGTATAAATGTACTATCTGTGGCTAAAAGTCTTACAGAGCCTGAGTAAAAGCAATGTAATACTAATAAACTACTGGGTACAAACTCCTGAAAACCTTACGCAGACAGCGTTTGAGGCAAAAATTTTCAAATTCGACCTTTAGACCATTATAGCTTGTTTCGGGGCAGAAAACCAGCAAAAACATGGCTACAGAGGGAATCGCTTACTCTAGAGATTAATGACACTATCTGTTACAATCAGGTTAGCGATCACTATACAGCCAACTCTACGGAATCGCTCTACTCCAGATACAGTCAACGGTGCAGCCATTTTCAAGCGAAAAATGTACCCAGTAGCCTCTTTTCAATTTTTTCTTAGAAGCTCCATGTAGTAAGGGTTTTGTTAATTTTTTAGTATTTATGTATGGGGGAAGTCCAGTTATACTTATTGATTGGAATAATTTTGAAGACTTCTTCAACACCTCTCTTGTAACCTGGAATAAAATCAAGATGTAACTCGATATCAATTTTTGGTAGTGTGCTCAATATTGTTCTACACCCTTCCAAGACTTGAACCTCGTATCCTTCTACATCAATTTTAAGAAAGTTAACTCTTTCTAGTTGCTGCTCCCTTAACAAACTGTCGCCTGTTATGGTTATCAACTCTACTGCTTTATCCCAAGAGTCATTATCATACCATTTTTGGCTGGTTGGATCTGTAATCCAGAAATCAAATTGTGTGCCCAGAAGATTATAGCTTTTCAAATAGGGGTAGCCGGAAGTGACACTTTGCTTGGTGGCCCCCAACCTGAGTCGTCGGACTAGATAGCGAAAAAACTGAGTTTTCATTTTTTGTTAGCGTAAATTGAATTAATTCAACAAAGCAGTTTTGTAAGCAGCAATTGTCTGCTGAGTACACTTTGACCAACTAAACTGTTTGGCTTGCTCTATTGACTTTGATGATAAAGCATCTCGCAAAGATGGTTGATTATAAATTTCCAGCATACTGTGACACAGTCCATCACTATCTAGGGGATCGAGCATAATTCCTGCCTCACCAACAACTTCAGGCAAAGAAGATGTATTAGAAGTAATTACTGGTATGCCGCACTGCATTGCTTCTAAAGGTGGTAATCCAAAACCCTCGTAAAAAGAGGGGTAGACGAATAAAAGAGCCCCACTATAGATAGCAGCCAGATCCTCATCGGCTACATATCCAGTAAGAATAATTCGCTCTTTCAATAAAGGATAATTGAGAATTACTTCAAAGATTCGTTCATACTTCCAACCTTTTGAACCAACTAAAACAAGATATAACTCTTGAATATTCTCTTGTTGAACTAAATCACCAAAACATCGGATAACATGCTCAATATTCTTGCGAGGCTCTAATGTGCATAGGCTCAAAATATAAGGTTCATCAGGAAGCTGATATTTTTTTCTCACCAAAGCTAATTTATCAGGATCATTGGAGGGATAAAAAAGTTCAGACGCAGCCAAATATGTCACAAAAATTTTTTCTGGATCGATGTGACTCATATAGTCACACAGATCATTTTTGGTCGAATTAGAAACACAAAAAATCCAATCATCTGGAGTTAAACTTGTTAAGGACTTTTTGACATCAAATCTTTTCCCTACCCAGCAAAAATGCGGGTATAATATTTGAATTAAATCATGAACTGTTAGAAACCTTTTCAGAGATTTGCCTTTCTTAGTTATTTCAGGCAAAGGATGAAAGGGAGAATGAAAAATATTTTGAGTTTTTAAATCATCCCAGCTAACTGTCTGAAAGTTAAATTCTATTATTTTATAAAAAATTTTTCTCAAAAAAACTGACAAACTGTTTGAGTTTAAAAGCCGATTTTTCGAGAGATACTTATATAAATTTTTCCGATAATTCTGCTGATATTTTTGACTGATAAATAAAATCTCATTAAAATCTGAATTTACCGTTAGATATTCTAATGATTTTATCCAAATATCTAGAGAAAGAGTAGAACAAAATGTTAAATTAACTTCTTTTGAAGCTATAAGTCCGTAAGCTAGATTTTCAACAACTCGGAACAATCCTGTTTTGAGAGCAGAAGACGAGTATCCAAGACCAAGCATTGATATATCGTAAACAATTTTCATATCGTGTTTTATAGTTCTAAGTAAGGTAAGCGAAGCAGGGTAAGCGCATCTGAAAGTGTAGCAAATTATACAGACAAATGGGGCAAATTAACTGACGAAAGTGAGCAGCATCCACATTGGCTCAGATTATTGACTTAGACTGGGTTGAACAGCGATGCTTAAAATTGCTACACCTTACTTCAACTTAGATCATGCCTCAAGGATTTGCGCCTCAGAGTTCTGAAAAAAATATTTGCCCTCAGAATCTTTCTGAGGAGGCTCTGAGTGAGCGCCTCCTAGATTGTTTCGCCTCCCTGGAAGACCCGCGAGTGGAAAGAACCCGTTTGCATCAATTGTCAGATATTTTGACCATTGCCATCCTTTCAGTATTAGCCGGAGGCAAGGGCTGGGAAGACATGGAAATCTATGGATTGAGCAAACAGGGGTGGTTGTCCACCTTTCTGGCTTTACCTCATGGTATCCCCAGTGCCGACACCTTCAGACGAGTCTTCGAGCGGATTAATCCGCAACAGTTGGAGCGGTGCTTTGAGCAATGGGTACAGCAATTAGTGGGGGATTTGGGTATTCAAGTTGTCGCCATTGACGGCAAAAATCTCAAGGGCTCTTATGACCGGTCGGCCGGGTCTAAGTCCCTGCATTTGGTCAGTGCTTGGGCGACGGAAAATCGTTTGGTCTTGGCACAAACTAAAGTACAGGATAAATCCAATGAAATTACAGCCATCCCGGCTTTACTGGACTTGTTGGACATCAAAGGTTGCATTGTCACTCTTGATGCCATGGGAACTCAGAAAACGATTGCGGCTCAGATTCAGCAAGCTGAAGCCGACTACATACTAGCCCTCAAAGCTAATCATCCGACTCTGTTTCAACAGGTGAACCAATGGTTCGAGACGGCACAGGCTCAAGGTCATTTACCTCAGCCCTTAGAGCAGAAAGTGGAATCCGGGCATCATCGCGTGGAAATCCGCACCACTTGGACTTTCTCTCTCGACCAATTGCCTCCCTTATCTCAATCAGAGTCGTGGACGGGGCTGCAAACCCTAAGCATTGTTGAGCGCACCCGCCATCTCTGGAATAAAACCACCCATGAAGTTCAATTTTATCTCAGCAGTTTACCCGCCCATAGTTCCAGAATTGCCCCGGCCATCCGTCAACACTGGGGGATTGAAAATTCTCTCCACTGGACTCTTGATGTCACCTTTGAGGAAGATAATTGCCGCGTCCGCTCTCTTCATTCCCCCCACAATCTTGCTCTCCTGCGTCGCTTTGCCCTCAATACCCTCAATCAAGAATCCACCTTCAAGCGAAGTCTGCGCCAAAAGTCGAAGCGGGCGGCTATGGATGATACCTATATGCTTACTCTACTGGCCACTGCACTGCCTGCTCCCCATGATGAGCTACAACCTAGCTGTCAATAGCATTTGAGATGCGCTTACCCTGGTAAGCGAAGCTTCACTTTCGGACCTCCAGCCCAATCAAATGTACGGATTGAAAACATTGCATTACCTATATTAAATAGGTTTTAAGAACAAGTTAACAATACCGTATTTAGGAAAATCATCTAAATTCAGTGCCAATAATTGATGAGAATCGGGTCTAATATAAGCCGTACCAGGATTCCAAAAATATTGACCTTGATACTTGTTAATTGAAATTAGCTTAAATAAGTCTTCAACAGCTCTTTCATGAGATGGAATTGAATCAAGATGTAACTCAATAGCAATTTTAGGTAGTTCCCGTAATATTTTTCTACATCCTTCTAAAACTTGAACTTCGTATCCTTCTACATCAATTATAAGAAAGTCAATTCTTCCTTGATCTGCCAACAAACCATAATGAAGGCCAAATTCTAAAACCGAGTCACTAGGCTTTAACATTTTTTTGATAGTTATAAATTCTACTGCTTTGTTCCAGAAATCATGGTCGTACCATTTCCTAGCTGTTGGTTCTGTAATCCAAAAATCAAATTTTGTATCCAAAAAATTATAAACTTTTATATATGGATATAAATAAAGCTCCCGATTATTCCGAAGACTATATCCAAATTTTTTAAGAACTCGATTTACCCTATGAATGATGTTAAATTTCATGATTGATTGGGATAAAATACTAACCTGAATTATTCACGATAACCAACAATAATTTTACAGCAACTTTTGAGTGCAGTCATTGATTTGATAACCTAAGTTTTGGAAGATTACGCTAGCAAACTTTTCGGCTGAATTCTGATTTGCGAAAAGTTCCATCTGACGACGATCACAGAAACTCATTGGCTCTTCAAGTAGAAACTTAGTCAATCCCTCAGCAATTTTGCTAGGGAATGTTGAGTCACATGTCAAACCAAGTTTCCAGTAGCGGATAATCTCTCCCATCAAACCGTAATCTGAAGACAAAACAGGTTTTTGTGCAGCAGCGGCTCGCACCAAAATTGCACTCATAGCGATGTGACGTTGATACGGAGTTAGTATTACGTCCGCTATCTGAAAATATGATTGAATTTCTCGGTCAGGAACAAACCGATCATGGGTAATGATTTGAACAGGCAGAGACTGGGAGATTTCGGTAATACGAGTCTGTATCCGCGTCTTATCTTCAAATCCAGATCCCAGAGGTCCTATTAATAAAAGACAAAGTTTCTGGCATAGAGTGGACGGCAACATAGATATGGATTCTAGTAGTTGATGAGTACCTTTGTATTTTTTGAGTACTCCAAATAAGAGAAACACTCGTCTTCCTCGAAGAATACCTAAACTTTTTCTGAGACTTTCTAACTCAGGTTTAAAGTTATTGTATGTTTGCACTGGCTCTGGTAAATGTACAGCTCTAACATGACTATGAAATTTATCTATATGCTTGATTACAAAAGGGTCAAGGCAGAACAAAGTAAGAAACTGTGGATGAGTTAGAATTCGAGACAGAAGAAACTTCTTCCGCCATTGTTGTAGGCGCTCTTTCCATGAAGGCACATAATTGTCAAAGTCGCTATAATGAAATGTTGGTCTGAAATATATCCCGGAAAACGGACAGGGAAGTTTTGCTCTTAGTGCCATTGGTAACTGATAATTATCAAATGACATGATCAGGCATTGAGTGGCTCTTAATGAACTAGCGTACTTATCAATTAAGTGCCACTCAAAAGAACGGGAAGCTAGAGAAAAAGGTATATTTATCATAGATTCTCTAGCTCTAATAGCAGCTTGTTCTTCTTGATTAATAGCAACAAAATCAACATTTTTGGCACTGTAGCTTGAAGTGATATTTAAAATATCTAAATGTTGCTGGAGAAACTCTGGTGATACAACAATATACAAGCGTCCTGCTAATTTTTGTTCACACCAAAATCTAACTAGATGTTGGATATAGCCTGGGTAATGACCCACAAAAGATAGTTCAAACAACATTAATTTGCTCTCACATCCGAATCTCTTGCGGTCGAGACAAAACTCGTTTTGATGATTATGGTTTATCATACTGTGTTTTCTCCACTATAACCATTTCCCTTAAGATATCGTTAAGACTCCGGGTAATCCGCCATTCTGGGAAATGTGTCTTGAACTTACACATATCTGAGATATAGCAGATATGATCGCCAATCCGATTCTGGGCTATGTAGGTCCAGTTAATCTTCTTGCCCGTCAGACTTTCGAGCTGGTCAAAGGCTTCTAGAATAGACACGCTGTTCTCACGACCGCCTCCTAAGTTATAAACTTCTCCTGGTCTTGGATTCCTCCGAAATGCTTCAAATGCCTGGATGACATCATGGCTGTGAAGGTTATCTCGCACCTGCTTGCCCTTGTAGCCAAAAACTTTATATGTGCCACCTCTGACGACTATCTTGACGAGGTAGGACAGAAATCCATGTAGCTCAACACCAGAATGGAAAGGTCCTGTTAAGCAACCTGCGCGAAAGATACCCACCTTCATGTTAAAGTAGCGACCGTACTCCTGAGCCATGACATCGGCAGAAGTTTTAGAAGCACCGAAGAGGGAATGAAGGCAGCAATCAATACTGCAATCTTCAGAAATTCCATGGTAATCTTCAGTATTGGCATAATCGTAACGCTTTTCCATCTCTATTAGCGGCACTTTATTGGGGGCATCGCCATAAACTTTATTAGTACTCATATGAAGAAAAACTGCATCAGGACAAAATTGCCGAGTTGCTTCCAGTAGATTTACAGTCCCTAAGGCATTCACTTCGAAGTCCAACACTGGAATCTGACAAGCTTTATCGTGGGATGGTTGAGCGGCACAATGGATAACTAAATTGAAGATATTAGTCTTGAATAAATCAAAAATACTTTGACGGTCACGAATATCGAGATGATAATGGTTAAAGTTTCTGGTAATAGACTTTAAGCGGGTGAGGTTCCAACTCGGTTCTCCTTGAGTACCGAAAAATTCGGCTCGCATATGGTTATCTATCCCAATAACATCATAACCGTTCCGGTCATAATATTCTACAGCCTGAGAGCCAATTAAGCCGCTCGATCCTGTAACTAGTACTTTCATATTGAAGATTCCTTAATTATTTCACAGAGCCAATGCTTTTTTCAATATTTGGTGAAATTGTTCTCGAATTATAGAAGCTGAAAGATGCTTTTTAGCAAAGTTACGATCATTTAATGCTTTCTCTTGGAAACTATTTGGCTCGTTTTTTAGTTTGGTAAAAATTTTAACTAAATCTTGTATAGATCTTTTTGTTTGAGTTAACCCCACCTTATGCTGAATACAGTATCGTACACTGGCAACATTAGGAGGTCCATAAACTAGAGTCAAAGTGCCACTAGCTAAATATTCAGGAAGTTTTGTTGGAAAAGATAAACGAATTTTGGATAGTGTTGAATTGGCGAAGCTTACAGGAATCACGAGCAAATCAGATGTCTTGAGTAACTCATAACCTTCTGCACGTCCTACATATCCTTTGTAGACAACTTCATTAGAAGAAAGTAAGGAAAGAGCCAGATTTTTACTCCATTCACCACCATAAATCTCAAAAACGGCAGATCCTCCCGAATGATTAAAAATTTTTACTGCTTCAGCGATGTCTTCGATTGCATTAAAATGCATGTGACGATCTAGCCCTCCGAGATAACGAATAACTAAAGTATCTTCAGAAGGTATATAATTTGGTTGTGGTAAGAATAGTTCATCTGCTGCTCCATTATGGAGAACATGAAAGTCAAAGCCATAGCGGTTTTGATACTCCATTTGCATTTCTTGACTAATCGCAATTCTAACTTTTGCTTCAGCAAGAATTTGCCGAGAATTTTCATTGGATAGGGGATTATAAGTATCATCTGTGATATGTAAAATATGTGGACAACTAAGTTCTCTGGCAACCCAACCAGCAAAACTCAGGAGAGTTTTGCTAAAACTCATTGAATAGATTATTTGGGGATGCCAAGCTCCAAGAAGACGTCTAAGCCAAGCTCTAGAATAGCGACTATTACAGACAGGGATCATGCCCAATAAAAATGGCAACATATAACGCCGACCTCTCGCTAAATCTATATGGACAATTGAATCACAAATATCTCGACATGGCTGGTCGCTGTAAACTAGGGAAAAAAACTGAAAGAGTCTATCTTTCGGCCAACCTTGAAAAAGTGTTCTGAGAGTTACACCGATTCCTCTGCTTAAGCAAAATGGATCTTCACTAATAATTAGTATTCTTGGATAATTTGTTGTAGTCTTTGTGTTTGGCAACATTTTTGTCGAAGGTTTATGGTGGTCGGTCAAATACGAGGAGGGGAGAATCGGTCGAATCGGTCAAGACAGCCCAAGGTTCATCGGCGGTGGACAAGTTAGCGCTAGCCAGATGGCAGGAAATATCCCCTAAAATCCGCACTTGGTGGAATAAATTGGCTTGTCCTGGATCAAGCAGCAGTTGGGCGACAGGTTCTGAGCTATTCACTCAAGTAACAGTTCGCCACCCTCGATTGAACCACGCCTGATTTTTTCATCATACTTCTCGCTTCGGGGGAAAATTTTCGCTTCCAGAGTCCAGTGAGTGAATAGGAGGGATTTAAAATGATAGCAGCCAATAAGTTTACTATTCCAAGAAAGTATTTTTTCTCACCAATCAAACAGCCAGATTTTCTATACAAAAACTGTCCTAATGTATGTAAATTTCGACTTAAACGTGACCAGAGAGGTTGATTGTTGTAGGCTTTAACAAACTGGTCATATGTAATCAATTTATTTTCTTTGATAAACTTTCTATGACGTTTGACTACATATCTTATTGACAATCGCTGTAGGAAGAAGAATTTCATGGACTCACTTTGTAGATGGATACGATACAGAAGGAGTGGTTCTGGAATAACAAGCATAGGTCCATAATAAGCTAGACGTTCAAACAGATCGAAATCGGTACCAATCTCAAATTCAGTAGTGTACCCTCCTACGTTGACTAATATTTCCTTCTTGAAGAGACCTGAAGAATTTAAAAAAAAGGGAATTTCTCCTTTTTTCTGATAGTCATAAAATTCTTCTTCAGTCGTTGGTCCTTGTCGGATGAAACCCAAAATTTCTCCTCTTGAATTGATATGATGAGCGTATGTCCCCCAAACAATAGCTCTAGGATTAGAATTGGCGGCAGCAATCTGCTTTTCAAGACGCTGAGGCATAGCAATATCATCAGCATCCATCATGGCAATCCAGTCATAATTGGATGCTTCAATCCCAATATTTCTAGCGTGACTAACACCAGCATGGTCAGTTAGGATAAGTTTGATCCGACTATCCTGTTCAATGTAGCTGCTGACTATTTTTCTAGTATTATCTGTGGAGCCATCATCAACAATAATGAGTTCAAACTTCTGAAACGTTTGACCTATAATACTTTCAACAGCAGGCGCAATAAATTTTGAGGCATTATAAGCCGGCATTAGAACACTTATCATACGCTTATTCAATATTCAGTAAATCACAAAGTTTTTTCCCAAGGGGCAGGGCAATCGCACCTGCGGAATGTGGGTTGTATAAATTGTCTGAAGGGGTGACAATAATCTTAGGGTGAAGTCGGGGTGTAGCCACCCCCAGTCTCCACTTTAACCTCTTTGTCACCCCGTCAGATAAATTGTACTTGAAGATTGTTATTTAGACCATCTTCCCTTCGGGTCGGACTATGGCTCAACCTCTTCAATTACAACTACCGGCAATTTCACCGGGGTCTTCGAGTCGAGGTCAACGCGGAGGCGGCGAGATTCCAGAAACGATACACCCATCAAACCCCGGCGATGAAGATGGGGCTGACAACAACCCGGCTGACGTGGTGGGATCTCATCATTGCCCCGATCCCCGAGAACGCCCATGACTTCGGTTCCCTCACCGCTTGGTAGAGATCGCCTCACCGATCGCCGGAACCCCCGATCTCTGGTACCTCCACTAGATCGCGAGGACTACCGAATCTGATATTCACTCAGACCAGTTTGCTCGGAAACTGCTAAAATGTTACTGGCAAGAACTCGATCAACTACAAGTGCTGTATTTGTTAAAATGTTTAAAAAAATAGAACAAGCTAGGCTTTTAATGGTGTCCTTGATTAAGAAGATAAGTCCACCCATTTATTATTATACTAAAAATGCTGTTCATATTTATTCGATACATTCTGAAATGATAAAAGAACTACGCAGCCCATCAATTGTACTTGTTTATTCAATGGGAAAAGTCGGTTCTTCGTCAGTGTTTGAATCACTAAAAGCAACTATAGATCAACCTATATACCAAATTCACTCCTTAAATATTGAGGACACCAAAAAATTCTGGAAAAAAATCAAGCTGCATCAAAGTTACTTTAATCGAGATTGTATTGATCGTGAGAAGATTGTTAGTAGGTTTTTGAGCTATAGATTTAGCAGAATATTGGGGCAAAAGAATCTCAAGATTATCTCGATAGTTAGAGACCCAGTGTCTAGAAATATTTCGCATTTTTTTGAGAATATTGATATGTATTTTAGAGATTTTAAGAAGAGACTTAATTTAGAAGATATTGAAATGAAAGATTTAGTCAATGTTTTTTGGGAGCGAGAATATGTTATCGAGAAACACATTGACTGGTTTGATAGAGAGTTTAAAAGTGTTTTGGGTCTTGATATATTTTCTACAGAAGTTTCTAGAGATAAAGGTTATACAATTATTAGAGATATAGATAGAAAACTAGATGTATTATTGCTAAAGATGGAAAGTTTTGATCGTTGCTTAGAGAATGCATTAGCTGAGTTCCTTGGAGTAGAACAAGTAATTATAAAGAAGGTGAATATAGCTCAAAGTAAATACTATTTTAGTATATACAATAACTTTAAAAATCATGTTAACTTTACCCAAGAATATCTAGAAGAAATATATACACAAAAACTGGTCACTCATTTATATACTAAAGGAGAAATTGATAATTTTAAGAGTAAGTGGCTACATCAGGAATCTATGAATTCCTGAAGAAAGTCGATGAGCTAAAAAGCTCATTCTAACCAGCTTATAGGAGTCAATTTCGTTATTATTTAGTGCGAAATTTCTTTCTCGGCAAGGTCTTTCTCATTTCTCAACCACGAATATCAGCTGGTGAAGTTTATTAGGGGTCCAGATGATAGGCAGATTCTTAACCACTATTATATTCAAAAAAATTTGATTTGACCATTACATTTCTGTCCATTTTTCTATTTTTTCGGCAATTTCCATTGCATGGTTATGATGCTCCGGATACCATTCCAGCTTCCAACTCATATCTCTCATGTGGCTGATCATTTCTCTGATATGTAGCTCGAATTTCATTTCGTTAGTTAAAGGAATTATTTCCTCAAAGCCTTCCTTTAACCCCTCTATGAATTGTTCATTTTTCAGGTATTCTCTGACCATAGCAATGCAACGTGCTAAAGGCGCAAGAATTGATCCTTCACTTGCATTCTCCCAGTCAATAATCGCAATATCCACCCCATTCTCATTGACCAAGACTTGTCCCGGTCCGAAATCAGAATGTATGAAGGTCAGCTCACCAGTAGACCAAATTTTCTTTGCTTCTTTCAATATTTGTGTAAAAGGGGGTTTTAGTAACTTATGCTTCTCAAATTTGCTCTCTAGAGTCTCAAAGTCTGACCATGGGCGACGTATATATGGTTTTACTTCGTCCAAAGAAATATTTCTAAACGTTGTTACTAGCTTGCCAACAGTCTTCCAAATTCTCTTTTTCTTACAGTTCTCTAGAGAAATCCCCTCTATGAATTCCATCATCATAAATCTGTTTTGAGACCGTGCTATGATTTTTGGAACTCTTAGACCTTTCTCGTAAAGAAAATTCAATAACGCTATCTCATTTTGAAATACATTATTTGATGTATTTAAGCCACGCGCTTTAACTACATACTTATGTCCGTCTTCAAAAACAACCATATATACATGGTTCTTATGTGACTTCAGATAACTAATTTCTTGGAACTTCCCAAAATCACGGACAAGCCATTGTTCGATCTGATTTCGTAATGATAGGTCTTCCCTGTCCATATACTGTTCTTGATAGCTACTAATAAACTTCAACTCAGTGGAGCGATACAACATTTCTTGCTGTTTGTCATAGGATAAATATACTGGGAATGGTGACGTGAACGCAAGCGATCACAGTCTGAGAGCGATCGCTCTCAGACTGCCCAAAAGGGGCGGCTGAAACCGCATTCTCTCGTTAACATATCAAAGTTTTCGAGCTACTGAGTCTTGTCAAAGAATCATCTTCTCTGACCAGTGCCTAATTTGAGGTCGAGTTATATCTTACTAAATTAACAACTTGACTGGGTCATGAAACTTTATCTTGTTGCATTTAGACCTTTAGTAATTTGCTTTAGTGCTAGTGCTTGCCCCCTTTTCACTGCTTTTTTGAAACGCCTATCTATGGGACTCATGCGCCATAATTGATAGTAATCAAACAACATCCTTAATTTTGATTTTTGGGCAGGAAGCTTACCTCTAAATGACTCTAATATAGTACTAGAACAGCATAATGCTTCACACAATCTAAGCAAGTACTCTTCCTTAAGTCGATCTGCTGAAATTAAATGAGTTAACTTCAAGGAAACAAATCTACCAGTTCCTAATCCCATATCACATGCTGTGAAGGCTATATCCGTATCTTCACAAGAGTTTAATAATTGGCCCTTCCGTCCCAGAATAAATCTCCTTGGATCTCGATATACTAGATTAGTATATTCATTACCCACTGTCTTCCGCACAACCATTCCAGCTCCACAGGGGGTCGTTTCCTCTTGGTGGAGTAAGTTTGACCAACAATCTATATCAAGGCTTCGTATCGCTAGAAGCCACAAATGTCGTTTTAAACTAGGTGGTGGCGGCTCTTCAAAGTCACCCGTTATTTGACCGCCCCAAACCCCTAAGCAAGGGAATGCTTCGCTGATTTGTTGTGCTATTTCAAGATAGTTTGTATTCAAAACATTATCGTAATCAACGAAAACCAGCAACTCAGCTTTTGCTTCCTGAAATGCACGCAATCTCGCAGACGTTATACCTAGTTGCTCCTCTCGAATGTGACGAGCATTAGGATGCCACCCAAGATTAATGATATTAGCAAGTAAATTATCACTTGCATTGTCGATCAGTAGTAGTTCCCATTGCTGTATAGGTAGTGTTTGATATTTGAGTGCGTCTAGCACTTTCTCTAGATAATCTAACCGAGGGTTATGACAACAGATGATAACACTTATCGCCGGGTTCATGGCTAATTTATCCAATTTAGCTTCTAATGTCATTTTACGGCTCTCCCGAGTTGATGGTGTAAAATTTTCTTCCATGTTACAAATTCTTGAAAGATGGGTTATGTTGTCGATTTTGAGCCGATTTTCCCCCTTTTTTCGCGCTCCTATGATCAATGAAGCCTACTGAAAGAATCAAGAGACAACATTGGGCGAAATCTCCATAACTGTTATGGTGCCTTTTCTATGGTAGCCCTGCCGTGCGATCGCGTTGGGGTGCGAGGAGAGACTGGTGTTAACAGAGTAATTATCTTGGAGATTCCCCCATGAACGAAGAAACCCCTACCAAACGAGCCATTATCGACCACAAAGAATTGCGGGTGTACCAACTGGCATTCGACGCTGCCATGACCATCTTCGACCTCACCACTAATTTCCCCGCAGAAGAACGCTACGCCCTCTCCGACCAGATTCGCCGCTCCTCCCGCTCCATCTGCGCTAACCTCGCTGAAGCTTGGAGGAAACGGCGCTACGAAGCCGCCTTCCTTGGCAAACTCAGCGACTGCGAAGCGGAAGCCGCCGAAACCCAAACCTGGCTCGATTTCGCCATTAATTGCCAGTACATCTCCCCAGAGAAAGGCGAAGAACTCTACATGACCTACAACCAAGTCCTCGCCGGACTGGTGAGCATGATCCGCAACCCCTCGCCGTGGCTGCTTAGAAGGCAGGAGGCAGAAGGCGAGAGAAGGCAGAAGGCAGAGGGCAGGAGGCAGAAGGGGAAAAACCCCGAAGTCCTGAAATTTCCCGGCAGCATTGGGCATTTGGACAAGCAAGGGGAAGAAATAGGACTGTCTGACCAATCTCTCAGTTAGGTATCCACGGCTAAACAACAAACGCAGCAGCAATGACAAGGAGGTTAAAGACCTCCTGCCTTCTGCCGCCTGCCTTCTGCCTTTTTGCCCATGCTCACCCTCCATCACTTCGATACCATCACCCGTGTGGGACTCGAACTTACCGAAACTGTCGCCCATTGCGTAGCCAGCTACCTCTTCCCGAAAGCTCGCTTCTCAGTCGGACACCTCAACCTCGACGCGGCCACGCCGAATGACCTGCGCCCGTACCGCAGTCAGTCGCTCCAGTTCTCTTCAGGACAGCGGATGTACTTCAGCGACCAACCTGTCGGCGAACTGCTCTACCCTACCCCATCGGATCGGGCAGCCTACGGAAGCCTCCCTTTCACGCCCTGTAAGTCGTTTCTTGACATCCTCACCGCCGTAAACGGACGGTGATTCCCAAACCTCACGATTTAGGTTTCTGCTTCTTTCCCGAAGGATTTTTCGCACCTGCCTTAACAGATTTACTCTGTTCTGGTCTTATGGTC
>JBIPMW010000090.1:0-7788 GCA_044376455.1 Crocinitomicaceae bacterium
TTCTTGGCATCTTGGCTACGGTGGTTATGACATCTTTTATAGTCAATTACAAACAGACGGGAAATTTGGCCCGCCAATCAACTTAGGGAAACCTTATAACAGCCCCGCTAATGATCTGTATTTCTTCTGCGAGGCAGACACAGCCTATTTGAGTTCTAATCGTGTGGGAAGTCTTTATGTGTCGCATCCGACCTGCTGTAGTGACGTCTTTACAAGTTTGATTGACAGACCTACTCAAAAAGATAAACGCAATGATTCCAGCGACATCCTAATCGTCAAATTACCTATCGAACTCTATTTTGAAAACGATTGTCCAGATCCAAAGTCAAGGGCTGAGACTACCAATTTGAACTATGAAGAAACCTTTGTTCAATACCAACAACAATTTCCTAATTATCTAAAAGGCGTTCAGCAAGCCAGAGATACCGATACTGCCCGGTTGCTGAGCAATGAATTACAAGATTTTTTCTCAAATGAAGTCACTAAAGGCATGGAAGACTTGTCTTTATTTAGTGCCCAAGTATGGGCAGAATTACAACAAGGCAAGGAAGTGAGTATTTTGGTGCAAGGTTTTGCTAGCCCACTTGCGAAATCAGACTACAACGTTCATTTGACAAAGAGAAGAATTGACGCCATTAAAAATTACTTTGAAGAGGTAGATAACGGCAAGTTTGCGGCCTATATGCAAGGGGAACAGCCACGACTTTCATTTATTGAGGTGCCCATGGGAGAATATCAAGCAAAAAAAGAAGTGAGTGATAATTTCTACGACCAAAGGAATTCGGTTTACTCTACAAGTGCTTCAAGAGAAAGAAGAATTGAAATTATTGAATTGCGCTCAAAAGCTGCTAAAAATTAGTTGTAACTTGCGCTCGATTAGTCCCATCATGGAAAATACAACCATTAGCGCCCAACCAAAGACCCGTCTTTATTTCATTGATATGGCTCGCACGATTGCCATTCTTTTGATGTTAGAAGGGCATTTCATTCATGATTCTTTGGCCTTGCAATGGGCAGATGAATCGTACCCAGCTTATGTCACCTGGAAATTTATTCGCGGTTTTACTTCCCCAACCTTTCTCACGGTAACAGGTTTGGTATTTACCTACCTGATGCTCGGAAATGAACGCGTTTCTTTCTTCAAAAACATCCGAATTAAAAAAGGGCTCAAACGCGTAGTGGAGTTGTTATTTTGGGGTTATTTATTGCAATATTATGCCTTCCATGTGCTACAATGCATCGCAATTGGTATCTTGTGTATCATTTTAATCTACGGTCTGTGGCGTAGCGTTCAATTCATTCCTTTATTTCTTCTGTACATGCTTGCAGGATTAGGGCTATTCCTATCCTATTTATTCTTCGGTCAACTCGGCGAAACCTATTGGCCTGCGAAAGCTCCTGCATTCATTCAAAATATTTTTCACGGCCCCTATTCGCTCTTCCCTATCACCCCGCACATGGGTTACACCATGTTTGGTGCAGCTTTAGGTGTTTTAATCCATCGTCATAAAGAACAAGTGAAGTCTTGGAAGGTCATATTACTTGCCCTTATACTTGGATTTTCAATCTACTTTGGAATAAAGTCTTTGCTTGTTGCGCTAGAAACCATACCTGGACTTCAAGATTTGCATCTTTACCGCATGGATTGGCTGCTACAAAAACTCGGAATTGTCATTGTGGTACTCGCTACATTACTGGGTCTTGAGACCTATATCTTCAACTTTAAAAAAGAAAATCTCTTTCTTAAAATTGGACAGAACACACTCAGTATTTATATCATCCATATGATGATCCTCTATGGTAGCGTGATTAAATATGGCATCAACGACTACCTGCACCATCAACTTGGTCCGTGGGAAGTCATCCCTTATACCCTCGGTTTTTGGCTGGTGTTTATTGTATTTGTCTATTATATCGATGCCATTCGTGCAAAGCTACACTTCATTTTATGGCCAATGAAGAAATACAGCAGTAAGGTATTTGGGATAGAATTGAAGGAGCCTGCTAGACCGTAACTTTTCTCTTCAAGATGCGTTGCCCACAAGCGTCTTGTATTTTCACTTTGATTTCATAAACACCTGGCTTGGCATAAATATGTTTGGCTTTAGCAGTGGGTGCGCTATAACCATCTCCAAATTCCCAAACAACGCTATTTGCATTTGGAAAGTTTGCACTATAATGCACCACTTTTTTGTTGGCGTCATTTAACTTCACTTCAATATCAACCGAATTGACATTAATACCGTAGCGATTTTTGTTAGTAAGAACAGTTGTGCCAGCAAGATCTTGCAGCAACGTGGCTGTTTTTTGATCCAAATTTGCAAGATACGGAACTTTGGGCTGTGCTCTAAAAAGAGCTGTATAAAAACACGCGGCTGTTAAGTATGATCCCGTCAAAGTAGGGTGCTGTTGGTCCTCTTGATACAATTTAATCTCTGGATAATTGGTACGGGTTGTCTCCCAAACCCTTCCCACTGGTACAACTGCTAAATTGAAACGATCAGCCACATAATTATATCCGTAGTGAATCCGGTCAGACATCGTTTGATAGTCCCAATTAATGGGCAAAGAATCTTGTTGGAAACCATTCTGATAAGCCCAAGTTTGGTACATGAATACATTTGTACAACTATTGTTGGCATAAACAGAGTCTAGTATTTGTTTGATATAAGGCACACTCATAGAATCAATGACAGCCGTATCTTGGGCAAGTTCTCGACTGAAGCCCTGAATGACCACGTAATCCCATTTATACTTTTTAATCGACTGGTAGAGCTCTGGTCGTTTTGAGTGCATTTCAAAGGTATGATTTGACTTGGCATCCATATGAATGTCTACACTCAAACCTTTGCTGTTAGCCATTTGCTGTAATAGCTTTGGCATATCGTTATAATGCGTATAGCTGTTACCAATAAAAAGCACGCGCATCGGTTGTGCGGTCACCCAAATGCCCAAGAATAATCCGATGAGTAAGCCAAAGCTTTTCATTGTATGCTGTTTTATATCTTGTTCAAAAGTGTCGATAAGGCCGCCAACTCTTCTGGGGCTGGGTTTATCTTTGGACCGCTGAAATTGATATCGTTGATTGTCTGAAGTGGAATGAGGTGAATGTGCGCATGCGGCACTTCTAGACCGATTACACTGACACCAATGCGTTTACACGGAATGTGCTTTTTAAGCAAAACCGCTACCTCTTTTGCAAAAACCCAAAGGTCTTGAAATGCTTGATCTTCTATGTCAAAGATATAATCTGTTTCTTTCTTTGGAATCACTAAAGTGTGTCCTTTTGCTAAGGGTTGTATGTCAAGAAAAGCCAAGAAATGATCATTTTCTGCTACTTTGTAGCAAGGAATTTCACCATTGACGATTCTTGTAAAGATACTTGGCATTATCTAGAAATAGAAATGATCTCAAAATTCATGATACCACCAGGTGTTTGAATCTCAGCGATGTCACCCACTTTTTTGCCTAAAAGGCCTTTTCCAATCGGCGACTCAATAGAAATTTTACGCAACTTGATGTCGGCTTCATTTTCAGCCACTAACGTGTACTCAATTTCCATACCATTTGTTTGATTCTTAATCAATACTTTGGAAAGGATAAATACTTTGCTGTTATCCATATGCGTTTCATCTACTAAGCGCGCGTTTGAGATGATCCCTTCTAACTTAGAGATTTTCATTTCAAGAATACCTTGTGCCTCTTTGGCTGCATCGTATTCCGCATTTTCTGAAAGGTCACCCTTATCGCGTGCCTCAGCAATTTGCTCTGAAATGGCGGGTCTTTGAACCGTTTTTAAATGATGTAATTCGTCTTTTAATTTTTGTAGACCTTCTGCAGTGTAATAATTGATAGCCATGTTGCTCGGTTTATTGAAACAAACAAGAGAGCCCTAAAAGAGCTCTCTTGCACCTAACAAAGTTAGAAAATTATTTTAAGCTAATTGTAGCTCCGATAGTATGAATAATGCCAAATACTCCGGCAAAACGCGTTGCGTATTCAATGCCGAGTGCATTTTTGTTTTCTCCTACAAGTGCATCAATTGAAAAACCGGCAGAAGGACCACTAAAGGCACTTGAACGTGTTTCTTCATTGAACATGCCATTCTCGTAACAGAAACCAGCTCTTAAATTAAATGCCATGCTTTCTTTGGCTATTCCGTAATCAAGACCTATACGGAACTGATCTTTCATAAATGAGTTTGCCGTGAAACCTAAAGCTAAATTTAATTTATTGCTTTCATTAAAGATGAAATCATAGGAACCACCAATTCCGAGTAGGGAAGGCAATTCAAAAGTGGCAGAACGCTGTTCTAATGAGGCAATATAGCCAGTACTTACATATGTAACTTGTTGAGCCAAACCATCGCCTTTATAGCGCATCACTGGACCTACATTCTTTAATGTAATACCGAATTTAAGTTGGTCTTGCTCACCTGAGACATAACGAATACCCGCATCAATTGCGATACCGTTTGCCCTCATATTAGAAATACTTTCAGAAATTACCTTAAAGTTGATTCCACCATAAATAGAAGAAGAGAACTCTTTTGCATAACCTACACTGAAGATATTCATGCGAGGTGAAAAGAAACCGATATTTCCTTCCGGATTTGCTACCGTAGTAATGGGGATATCACCATAGTTCATTGACTGAACACTGATAGAAAACACCTCAGAATCTGAAATGCGTTGAGCGACACCTGCACCGTTGAGCGCAATTCCTGCAGAACCCATCCAGTTTGAGTAGTTAAACTTCAACTGCGTTTTTTCTGTGAATGCCAAGCCAGCAATGTTCATGTAGGTAGCTTCAAGACCATTGCTATTGGCATAAGAAGCATCTCCAATTGCACCTGATCTAGCCCAAGGATTAACTAATAAATGAGACGCACCTGCGGACCCTACACGGTCCTCATTTCCTGCGAAAACCTGCAGTGAGGCAACTAAACCTGCACTGAGAAATATATGTTTTAAAGTCATTTTCATTACTTTGAAATATACAATGATTAAATACCTTGTAAGTCAGCTTGGCGCATTCCACCAAAGAACTTCAAGACGCGCTCACCAACTCCTGGTACATCGACATGTATTAAGTAAATGCCGCCTGCAACAGGAATTGCCTTATGGTTTGTCAAATCCCAATCGATATAAGTTTGTGGACTATCTTTTTTGAAACTGCGTACCAACTTGCCATTTGAAGTATAAATTCTAACCGTACATGCCTCAGGAAGGTTCACGATTTTGACTTTAGTATCCAAACGTGTACGCTCGTATTCAGAGAACGCGTAGTATGGGTTCGGCACTACGTTGATCATAGCTAATGCTTCTTTGAGCATGTCTTGAGATCCAACTTTTGTAGCGATGTCTTGCATTGACCAGCCGTACATTGGCTTACCTGCGTTTTCTCCGGAGCCCACAAAGTTTTTGTATTCTTTGTTGACGCGCAAACGAATTGTTACGTCAGTTGAAAGCAAGTTTTGATCTGGTGCTAACATTGGGTAAGAAATCCAAGCCAATGAACCATAAAGCTCGCGTCTTGCAGCTGAACTTCCACCTTCTACTTCGAGGTACTTGTTGTACACGAAGTTAGTATTGATGTTTGTTGCTTCTGAAGGAATATAGGCCGGGAAGTTAAAGCCGGAGCTAAATCCGTTGGTACTTGCTTGGTTGTAGCTAAATACGTAGATCGGATGCATACCACCCATGAGTGGTGTACCAACGTTACTTACCAAGCGGTCTGTTGGGTTCCAAATCATGTCTGCTCCGTTTTCACCACCTAAGAAAGAGTTCTCTCCGAAGGCCATGTAAAGGCGTGCGCCAGATTCGAGGTCTACGGCATAGCCCGGGAACCAACCCATACCAGTGGTGCCTGAACCGTCAGGGTTGCCGTTTTGGTCTACACTCAAGCTTTTGCGTAAAGCACCTGGTAGTGCACCTCCTACGTTTAGTGCTGGATTGCGTCCAAGTTCTACAACTGGACAGCGTGTCCAAAGACTCTTATCTGATGTAAGGACGATATTTACACTTGGTAAGAAGGAAATAGAAGCATTGAGTTTACTTGAACCTGAGAAAGTTCCTAAATATGCCAATGGCATGTAGTCCGCTTGGTAACCCACCAAACGGTGAGGGGCAATGATGCCTTCCAAAACACGCTCATAAGCTTGTGTTGGGTCTGCACCTACTTCGTCTGGGTAATTACAAGGGTTCATGTAAGTTGGCCCATCAGGCAAACATTCGTAACCCGCCGCGTTCACATCCGTTTCTGGTGTGTAGTCTCCTGAACGTACCCAGTTGGTAGGGAAATACGCATCGTTGTCTTTCACACCCGTTAACCAACGCTTAGATGAATCCTTGAACTCCATACTTGCTTCAATCATTGAAGCATACTTGGAAGCCAAGTTTCCAATACCTGTATATTTCGTTTGGAAAATCTGTACTGAAATACCCCATTGTGGGATGATCTGCTCGTTGTCCGAATTGATAGTGCGCTCTGAGCTCACAGAATCAATAGGCGTAGCATCACCTTTGTTTGCATAGCGGTAAATCACCCAACTTGCGGTATCAGCACCGTTACCAATGTTAGGAGCTGTGTAGTCGCGGAATTTACACTCAAAGTAGCCGTTGGCTAAGTTCAATGGATCTACTACTTTGATGTTCACAGGGCCCGCACCGTAATCATAGGTTGGGTTGGCCATGTAACCATCGTTAAGAATGGTTTTCAAGGACTCGTCTGTCAACTCCAAGCTGCGATTGCCATTTCCGTAACCATCTAGGCGTGTGATGCGCGGTGATGAACCGTAAGAAATCAACTGCGCTGTACCTCCTGCCTCTGGCATTGGGTTGTGCGGAATGGCTGACGTTGGCGAAATTGCGGTACCGTCATAGTTGAGGCGACTCGAAATATAAGGTATCTTTTGACCGTCTAATAACAACGGATCAGTCGGATCATATTCTTTGAATTGATTGTATGCGTAAGCAACAGCAACATAGTAATACGTTTTGTGGTTTACTAAGGCACGTGCACCTTGTGCAAACGCATCCTCCTTCACAGAGAACGAGTGGCGAATTCCTGAGTTCTCACCATCAACTTTCTCAACTGGTACAGAGAAACCAAGTGCTTCGTCGAACTGAAAGTTAATGATACGTGAGATGTTGTTCTTGATATCACATTGCGCAACTAAGCGTGCTTTGTCTGGGTCTGCAATATCTGCGATAGAAACATCCTGCGCCTTCAATTGGAAGATTTGGTAACCCTCAAAGCGATAGAAACGGTCTACTGTCGGGTCCGTAATATTGATCTCATCGATTTCAGCATAAGCCTCTTGGTAGTTGTTCGAAGAAATTGGATTGTCGATCATAAGGATCAATTCATTTTCCAATTCTTGAATTGTCAGGCGAGGTGCATCTGGCGGAGACAAGATTTTAAAACAAGCATCAAACAATGCTTGTGCTTTGGTATCTGCACGTTTCATTGCTTCTACAGATGCCATGAGGCCACCTTCAGTGCTTCTTCCGTAAACAATACCTACCGTAATGTTATTTACAGCTCCTGGACGCAATGTGAACGGACCTGCAGACTGTACAAAACGACGGTCACCAGAAGGGTTATTGGAAGTTGTTTCATCCCAACCATTAGGATACAGACCAGACATGTCTTCTCCTTGAGTTGACCAATGCAATGGATCCGATGTTCCTGGGAACATGTAGTCAGAAAGCGTTTGCGAACCTCCAGTACCTGTTCCTAAACCTCCGTAATACATTTCAGAACCATTGGCCCACTGACCTTCCA
>JBIPMW010000019.1:0-15681 GCA_044376455.1 Crocinitomicaceae bacterium
TAACCAAAGCCCTCAATACATTCAATATGATGGCTTTACAAAAGTGCTGGAGGCGGTGTCTCAGGTGCAATGTGGCCAAACCTATCACCTCATCATTGCCATAGCTGATGTTGGAGATGGTCAATGGGACTCCGGGATTTTTTTAGAAGCCAATTCCCTTTCGACACTTACACCGATAGACATTGATTATACGCTTTCCCAACAAGTTTTTGCCAATCCTGCATGGATGGCAGAAGGATGCGTCAGTGCTCAAGTCACCCTTGAAAGACAAACCAATTTGAATCAGACCATCACGATTCCTGTGCAATTATCCGGAACAGCAACTAACGGGCTAGATTATACTGGTGTGCCTGCTACTGTTACGTTTCTTCCTGGGCAAACAACGGTTATTTTTAATATCCAAACAGCTATAGATGCACAAGTAGAAGGCCTCGAAACCTTAACAATTACCTTACCGATTTCAGACCCTTGTGGAAACATCACACCGCTGGTCCTCGACCTCTTCATACAAGACAACCAGCCAATGGAAGTGACCCTTACCGCAAACACTATTAGTTGCCCAGGCGATCCCATTACGATCAATTGTGCGGTACTTGGCGGTGTCCAGCCCTTGACTTATTCCTGGAGCAATGGACAGACAGGTGCGAGTATCACCTACACGCCGGCTATCTCTGAAGCGATTTGGGTGGCTGTAACCGATGCTTGTGGAAGTGGCCCAGCATACGATACCATTCAGGTAGTTGTTCCTGTCTTTCAACCGCTCAGCTTGCAATTGAGTCCGGATATCTCCGAAATTTGTCCATTTATTGAAGCCATGATTGGTGTGAGCGCTAATGGCGGCTCCGGACAATACACTTATTTATGGACAGTGAACAACACAACGGTTGGCGTCACTGATTCAATTTTAGCAAATCCTGGCAGCACCACAACCTATGTTGTGAATGTCACGGATAACTGCGGAAATATGATTACCGATTCCATGACCTATACCATTTTGAGTCCTCCGCTAGAAGTTCAAACCAATGGACCTTTTGAAATTTGTCCGGGCGACACCGTCACATTACAAGTCAGTGCGAGTGGTGGTTATGGTTCTTATTACTACGCTTGGTCAACTCAAGAGAATACAGCTAGTATAACAGTCAATCCACAAAATTCAACGGCCTATTTTGTGCAGGTCAGTGATGAGTGTCAGACATTTAGTGTGGCAGCAGTAGCTTATGTTCAAGTCGTGAAACCACAAGCCAATTTTTATTTTCTTACAGAAGATCCAATGCAAGGCCTGCTTGTACAATTTGAAAATGCTTCGCAAAATGCCTGGACCTACACTTGGGATTTTGGTGATGGCAACAGTTCATTTTTGGTACACCCTAATCACACTTATTTACAGCCTGGTCCTTATGAAATTACCCTCACAGCCATCGATCAAAAAGGTTGTATTGACAGTATTTCAAAATGGATTACCATCGCACCGGAGCGTTATATTTATTTGCCTAATTCGTTTACGCCTGATGCAGACGGCCTCAACGACTTTTTCTTTGGTCGTTTTATTGGCCTCATGAGCGTACGCTTCTATATTTTCAACCGTTGGGGAGAAGAAATCTTTAGTTCAGAACAACTCAACTTTGTTTGGGATGGCACCTATGAAGGTGTTCCTGTTCAGGTGGGCACCTACACTTGGTATCTCATCTACGAAATCGAAAAAGGCATTTACAAAGACCTTTCAGGTCATGTCAATGTTATTCGTTAGAAATGATCTCGAAAAGCTCGTTGAGGTTAGGAGAAATAATGATTTCAATGCGGCGATTTTTAGACTTATCGTTCGGGTCTACCGGATGAAACTCACTTCTACCTGCCGCCATGATTTGAGCTGGAGACATTTTTGAATTGGCTAACATGAGTTCTACAACGGCAGTAGCTCTCAATACGGAAAGTTCCCAGTTGTTTTTCGGTGATACACTGCTTATCAGTTTATCAGTATCTGTATGGCCTTCCACAACGATTTCTAGGTCTCTTTCAGTTTCTAGTACCCTCGCAAGTTCTACTAATGCTGCTTTACCCTCTTCTTCAACTTTGGTGGAGCCGGAATTGAAAAGTAGCTTCGCTTCCAGGCTTACATAGATTTTTCCGTTCTTTTGAACAACGGTAAGCCCTTGATTTTCAAAATTTCTAAGCGCATTAGCAACCCTTGCTTTGAGTAATTGGATTTTTGCATCTTTCTTGCGAATGGCCTCTTCTAATTCGTTGACGCGTTTTTCACGCTCTACAAGTAATGCTTGCTTCACTTTAAGTTCTTCATCTAGTTTGAGCAGCGCATCCTCTTTTCGTTGCAATTCTCTGGTTTTCGCTTCAAGTTCTGTCTGCAGTGTTGCGGTTTCTTTCGCGCTTAAGTTTTTGAGCTTATCAAAAGAGTTTTCTAATGTTTCGTATTGGGCCTCCAATGTGGCTTGTTCTCTGGTCATTAAACGGATTTGATTCCCCAATTGATTGGTATCTCCACGTAAACGGCTTACTTCTTTTGCAGCGATATCATATTTTGACTGAAGATCTTTCGAGAGCACCTCGTAGTCAGTGCTGCTTTTTTTATACTTTGCGAGTTCTTCGCTGCAGCTTTTTTCGCGCTCCAAAAGTTCATTGTATTTTTTGGATGGCACACAGGCTGTAAATAATACAGTGCAGAGCAAGGATAGGGCTAAGGTTTTTTTCATGAGTTCAGTCATTTTTACAAAGATGAGTGGAATTATGGCAGGCAAACGCCCATTTTCTTGATTTTATAAACACTAAACTTTGTATAAAGTAACACGAAGCGCATGGGTTTTCAGAAAATGGCACTTGAATTCCGTAACTTTGCCCAATGAGTACAGCAAGAAAAAGCGATGCTAAGGGGCTAGAAATGTTGCAAAAACTAGCATTACAAGACCTCTCTTCAGTCACGGAAGCCTTGAATTTTCTACGTGAAAAAGGCAAAGCACACTACCTCAAAGGTGTTTTTGAAAGTCTAAAAGGCAGCGAGCGTGCCAAACAACAGCTCATTATTGGCTTTCTTTCCGATATCCTAGATTCAGATGCCGTTGCTGAATTCATTGATTTTCTTGAAACAGAACTTGATGCTGAAATCAGAAAACTAGTGCTTTCTGCTATTTGGAATTCAAAACTTGGTTTCGACGAGCATTTACCTTTTTTCGTGATGTTGGCATCTCAAGGTGATTACTTGGAGGCTTTGGATTGCCTTACGGTTCTCGAAAACATGAGTGGCCCTTTTGAGGAAGCTCAGTTGCTTGAAGCGCAATTGCTTCTGAAGGAATACCTCGAGGAAAAAGCACCGCAAACTGATCAAAAAGCTCAAATCATGAGCGAAATTGCTTGGTTTGTAAAAGAACAAAATGAAGGCATCGATGCCGACTTACTTTTAGAAGATGAATAATAACGATATGACGAAATCTGCCCTGCAATCTATGACAGGTTTTGGTAAAGCCAATGGCCAATTTCAGGACAAAAAAATTTCTGTTGAAGTGCGGTCCTTGAATTCCAAAGGTCTTGATCTCAATGTTAAAATCCCAAATAGCTACAGGGATATGGATACCGAAATCAGACGCATTGTTTCTGATTTATTACTCCGAGGAAAAATGGATCTTGGGATTTATATCGAGAGCCAAAATCAAACGGTAAGTAATTTAGTCAATACTGAACTCGCAACCCAATATTTTGAGTCATTAAAGGCCCTCAACGAATCATGGGGAGCTCATACGCAAGATTATCTTTCCATTGTTTTAAAAATGCCTGAAGTACTATCTGTACAACAAGATGCCTTAACCGATGCAGAAATTGATTTTGTACTGGGCCTTGTCCGCGAAGCAGCACAACAACTTCAGGTTTTTAGAACACAAGAAGGACAAGCACTTGCCAAAGACCTCCTTGCTAATATCGACGCTATTAAAGCCTTGTTATCAGCAATTGCTCCTTTTGAGCAAGAAAGGGTCAATCAAGTCAAGGAGCGTATTCAGAAAGGTTTGGCCAATATCGACGAAGCTAGAATTGATGTCAATCGCTTAGAGCAGGAAATGATTTTTTATGTCGAAAAATTAGATATTTCTGAAGAAAAACAGCGCTTGTTACAGCACCTCGATTATTTTGTCGAAACCATGCAACATCCAGCATCGGGTAAAAAACTAGGTTTTATCGCCCAAGAAATGGGGCGTGAAATCAATACGTTGGGTAGCAAATGTAATCATGCCGAAATTCAGCGTAAAGTGGTGGATATGAAAGATCACCTGGAAAAAATAAAAGAACAAGTGCTCAATTCCTTGTAATATGAATCAGCGCAAAAGCATAGTTATTTCAGCACCATCGGGTGCAGGTAAATCAACGATTGTAAATGCATTGTTGACCCAAGATCACCGTTTGGCCTTTTCTGTTTCTGCTTGTTCAAGAGCGCCAAGGGGTGCTGAACAAGATGGCATTCATTATTACTTTTTGAGTCCAGCACTTTTTAAGGAGAAAATCAGTGAAGGTGCCTTCTTTGAATGGGAAGAAGTTTATGCAGGAATGTACTACGGTACCTTAAAATCTGAAATGGAACGCATTTGGGCTGCTGATCAAGTAGTCATGTTTGATGTTGATGTGGTGGGTGGTTTGCGGATCAAAGAATTATTGAAACAAGATGTACTGGCAATTTTTATTCAGCCACCAAGCATTGAAGAATTAGAACAACGTCTCATCAAAAGACAAACTGATGCTCCTGAAAAGATTCAGATGCGCATCGCGAAAGCTGCAGAAGAATTGCAGCGCGCTAGTGCCTTTGACCATATCGTAGTAAATGAGGATTTGCAAACGGCCATAAAAGAGGTAAAAACGCTCATTGATGAATTTCTGAAATCATGAGAATAGGTCTATTTTTTGGCACATTTAACCCTATTCATGTGGGGCATTTGATCATTGCCAATTACATGGCCCAACATCCAGATCTCGACCAAATTTGGTTGGTAGTTACGCCTCAGAACCCGCTCAAATCTAAGGACACGCTATTGGCCGACCACATTCGACTTGATATGGCAAGGGAGGCCGTTATAGACCATCCAAATTTGAATGTCAGTGACTTAGAATTTCATTTGCCTAAGCCCAATTATACCATTTCAACCCTGACGCATTTTTGCGAAAAATATCCGCAGCATACATTTAGTTTGTTACTGGGCGAAGACAATCTTCGCAATTTCCATAAATGGTATAACTGGGAGCAAATCTTAGAGAGGCACTGTTTGTACGTATATCCACGGGCTTTCACACCTGGTGAAGTCAGCAATTCACAACCCAAAATAGCTCACCCCAATATCATTCATGTTCCAGATGTTCCGGTGCTTGGGGTAAGCGCCAGTAAAATCCGTTCAATGCTTGCGGCACAGCAAGATTGTAGTTTTCTATTGACTGAAAGGGTAATGAAATACATTGATGAGCGCGGGCTTTATCAAGGTCCAAATTGATTTTAAGAACATCTACTGCTCCAAAGTTGAGGTCAATAAAAAAGGGAGCATATGCCCCCTTAGTATGTGTGCGTCGAAAATTTTACGACTATGTTATAACTTGACAAATTTTTGAGTTCTTGTACCAAAAGCATCTTTAGCTACTATCAAATAGTTGCCATTTCGTAATGTTGAAAGGTCAAAAGTAAGTTCTATTTGACTTGCTATTTTACTTTCAATGACTTTTCCTGTCAGGTCTTGAATACTGACTACTGTTTCAGTACTAGGGAAGTAGCCGTTTATGGTTATGTTGTCGGTAGCCGGGTTAGGCATTACGCTAAACGGACCAATCCCATAACAGATAGCAATTTGTCCATTTGTTCCTACCATGATGTGGTATCCGTCAAAGGATACGGGTTGAGTTACAGGAGTAGGAGGAAGGCCTGGAAATAATGAAATGAGAACAGTGGCAGTTACTTCAATAGTTATTGGAAAAACACCGATTGTGTCTGTGGTGCCGTAAATATTGGCACAACCGTTACTTCCGCCTAGGTATGTACAGTTACTTACATTACAGGCATAATTGTATCCTGGTGGTAAGCCGATTACATCAGAAACAGTGAACTGCTGAATGACAGAGCCAACAAAAGCACCACTTGGATCTATTGCAGGGGTAACGGAATCTGGAACTTTGAAATTAAGATCTGTTGAGTAGAATACGTTGGGATCAGCTTGCGGGAAGTTTTGTGTTGTATCTGGCCAAACACCATATGTAGAGTCTATAAAGTTGGCGCCCGGTGTACAAGATTGTGCAGTTGCCACAAAGTAAGCCATTGTAAATAAAGAAGATAGGATGAGTTTTTTCATAGCTTTAGTATTTAATTCTAGAGTAAAAGTACTATTTATTTGCTGTAAACCTTGGTGAATTTACGGAAGCAGGGGTATTTTTCTTGGTCAAAGGCTTTGCTTACCTTTGTCAAATGGTATTATATAACGTAACAGTCAGTATTGATGCAGCTATTGAGCATGATTGGTTGAGCTGGATGCAACAAGAACACATCCCGGCTGTCATGCAAACTGGTTGCTTCGAAGAGTGTAAACTTTCAAGAGTGAATGGCGAGGAAGATGGCGGTAAAACTTATGCAGTGCTTTATTTAGCCCCAGATCAAGCTACACTTGATCACTACCAAGCACATTTTGCTCCTGCGCTTCAAAAAGATCATCTGGACCGATATCATGGTAAATTTGCTGCTTTTAGAACAACTCTTAACGTTGTAAAATCTTTTCATAAATGAGTGTAAAACCAAAGAAGCAACTTGGCCAACACTTTTTGAAAGATGCGGGTACTTGTCAGAAAATCGCCAAGCAAATAACTTGGACAACAGACACCAGAAAAGTATTAGAAATTGGCCCAGGTATGGGCGCCTTGAGTAAATACCTTTGGGAGATTCCTGAAATTGACCTTTGGTTGCTCGATGTAGATATCGAGTCTATAGATTACCTCCGAGCGCATTATCCAGCGCATGCAGAGCGTATCCTGTTCGGTGATTTCTTGCGTTTGCGCCCTTCTGAATTATTCGGTGACGATTCTTTTATCGTGGTAGGAAATTTCCCGTATAACATTTCCTCCCAAATCCTTTTCAAGTGTTTGGAATACCGCAATCAGGTACCGCAAATCATGGGTATGTTTCAGAAGGAAGTTGCTGTTAGAGTAGCTCAGGGCCCAGGTTCAAAAGAATATGGCATTATCAGTGTCTTGTTGCAAACGTTTTATGACATCCAGTATTGTTTCACTGTAGATGAACACGTATTCATCCCGCCACCAAAAGTGAAGAGTGGAGTCATTCGCTGTGATCGCAACCAACGCGATACCCTACCTTGCGATGAAAAACTGTATTTTCAAGTGGTTAAAATGGCATTTAACCAGCGTCGCAAAACACTAAGAAATTCATTAAGAGTGTTACTTAAAGACCATCCTCTTCCGGCAAAATTTGAAAGCCAGCGTCCTGAAAAATTGAGTGTCGATGATTTTATTGAACTTACGTGCCTCATTGAGCAATGGACAGCTGAGGCCAGTGTTAAGGAATAAAGTCATCTTTTTGCTGACTCCCAATTTCCTCACCATATCTAAATAGCTTTCGACTCACAATTTTACCATTCTCATTGAATGCTATAAATTCTCCGTGTTTCAGGCCGTTTTTATAGTTGATTTCGTAAACCAGATGCCCGTAGCGGTCAAATTGCCTAAACACACCATCTAATTGACCTTCTCGGTATTGTGCAACAATAGTCGGAACAACGCCTCCAGGGTAGTAGTTAGTCCAGGTGCCGTGTTTTTGTCCATTTTTATATTTACCAACTTCCTTTATCTGAAAATCAAGATGTGAATAGGCTTCATAGGAGCCATGGAAATTACTGATATCCTCTTTGAAGCCCATTTTGGTAATCCCTTCAGAAAGGGTTTTTTGGGTAAAAATCTTGTAATGTTGCTTCTCTTTGAGTCTGCCATTGCTGTAATACAATAGCCATTCGCCTACTTTCAAGCCATTTTTATAGGCTCCTGTCACACTAACCAACCCATCTGGGGTATATGAAATCCAAATGCCGTCAAGTTTACCTGCTTTGAAGGTTGATTTATTCTTGATGCGCCCGTTTTCCCAGTAGTTTTTCCATTCACCTTCCTCGAGTCCGTTTACGTAGTTTCCGCTCATCAAAAGGGTGGAGTCTTCATACCATGTTTGCCAGAGTCCGGTTCTTTTGTCTTGTAAATAGCTTCCAGTCCGATAAAGCGCACCATTCGGATAATAGTAAGTCCAGTCTCCGGCTCTTAGATCTTTTTCGTAGTGGGCAATATAAGAAAGTTGCCCATTTGGAAAATAATAATGCCAAACGCTATCTTGTTTGCCCTCTTCAAAATAGCCTTCCATGTCTAATACGGATCCGTCATTGTACCAGCTCCAATGTCCAGTTTTTAATCCTTTATTGAAATAGCCAAAAGTCAAGGTATCTTTTTCTGTGCTCATTACTAAATACACACCGTCTAGTGAATCTTGAGCGTATCCCACTTGTTTTTCTAAGACACCGTCGTAGCGGTAGAATTGCCAATTGCCATCTTTTTTACCGTTGATAAATGCACCAGCTACAGATAACACACCATTGGCGGTTCGTTCTTCAAATGGCCCGGTTTTAAGTCCGTTTTGAAATGTATAAGACTCTTTTACAACCCCATCGACATAATAGGATACAAGTTTGCCATTGCCATTTTGAATGGTTTTTTTATGTGGCGCCTGTTCTTCCCAATACTCCATCAAATAAATGGTGTCATTACTGACATTTTCAATAGATTTTGGGCTGCCATCGGGGAAGTAATATTCCCAGCGTCCAACAGGGCTACCTAATTCAAATTGCCCTTTGATCTGTAATGTTCCGTTCTCTGCAAACTCTTTATAACTTGAGTCAGGGACATTAAAATTGAAATAAGATTCTTGTTTGACTTGCTTGTTTGGGTAATAAAAAACACGTTTCCCATGTAGGCGGTTACGGTAATAAAAAGCCTCTTCTTCCAAGAGGCCATCGTAAGTGAAAAATTGCCATTTTCCATGTTTCTCATTAACAGTTGGCTTTACAACCCCAACATAATACGAACCAATCCCCTGTACATGCTTGTTTTGGGCATCCCAATATAGCTTTACGCGCGGGGATAAATTCTCCTTTAAAATTTTGAAGTCTTGGGCACGTGCGGAAGTAATTAAGGCTAAGAAGACAAGAAGAAATCTCATGGGTTTCAGCATTTAACGAAACATAAACCTAAACATGAAAAAAAAGCCAAACGCTACAAAGAGCACCCCAATTACTTTATTCAAGAAGGTCAGCATGCGTTCGTTTACAAAATTCTTGATTTTTTTTGCCGTAAAAATCTTTAAGATATCAAAACTAAAGAAGGTTAGTAGGATCGTGCCCAGAAATAAAAACAACATGCTATTGCTATCATCTGTGCTTTCGCGTTTGGCTACAGAAGCGACACTGAGCCAATAAAAAATAACCAACGGATTGGCAAAATTTAGTAAAAAACCTTTGGCAATACTGAGTCCTAAATTTCTTTTTGGGTCTTTGCTTTCTTTCAAATGAAACTTCTCAGTGACTTCCGCTAGCTCGGCATTGCCGGAGGTGATTTTGGTCTTTTTGAACCAATTGAAAATACCATAGATGATAAAAATAGAACCTCCAACGATGTCAAAAAGTTGTTTGTTTTCACCGGAAAGCAATGTGTTGATTTGCTCGACAAATAAGACGGCTAGTAAAATATAGACGATATCGCTGATCAATACGCCAAGGTCAAGTGCCAATGCACTTCTGATTCCTTTTGTGATGCTATTTTCAATCAGCACAAAAAAGACAGGACCAGGCATCACTGATAAAATGAGGCCAATTGAGAAAGCTCTGAACACTAAATCCATATAACAAAAATAACCTTTCCAAGCACTGAAATACTTTTTAGCACTGAATGTTACGGACACTGCGATGTTTATTTCGGGAAATCCACTAAATTTGTCATTCAATTTATAAGAGATGAAAACTTTGCGCGCCAATCAAAAACTTGAACAAATCATTGAAACCGTAGAAAAAAAAGGGATCACAGCTCCATCGCTCGTAGACGACCTCAAAGAACTGCGCGAAATGGCGCTACTTGAACAAGACCCTTTGGTTGTGAAAGTGCTCAGACTTACTTATGAGTTTATTACAGAAAACGAATGTTTTGATGTAGAAGCGCAATATGAAGAAGACGAAGAAGGTAACGAGTATCCTATTGAAATTGAAGACCAAGACAACTTATTGTATTTGTTGAACTTGCTCAAAAACGCCGATCACAAAATCAATCGCGAAGAAATCAAAGATTACCGTTCAGCACTTAAATTAGAATTGTACTAAGCAACCCTACACAAAGGTCAAGCGTCTTTTCAGAGAACAGCCTTTGTTCGTGGTTTTAATTACTTGCAGAAAAACCTGGATGACCTCCAGGTTTTTTTTGTTAGTTACAAAATTGACAATACTTAGCGTCTGGAAGGTGCTCGAAGTTGATTGCAGGATCAAGTAATTCATGAAGCAAGGTACTGAGCCCTTCGTTCAAGAGTTGAGGAATAGGGGATAGGTCTTTAGATTGGTCAATATTTAAAGCAAAATCACCTTCGCGATTGATCAAAGACTCTATTCGTGCTTCTTGAGGGATGAAGCCAAACTGTTCTTGAAAAAATAAACAATATAAACTCAATTGGAGGGTATGTTTAGGCCCTGATAAATTGGTGAGTGCATCATTCTTGGAGCTGATTTTTACTTCCTTGGCTTCTACCTTTCCGGACTTATAATCGATGACGCGGTAATGGTCGCCGATCCTGTCAATGCGGTCAATGTATCCTACGAATTTGAGTGGAATATCTTGCCCATTGATTTGGTAATTGATCACAAGTTCAAACCTGCCCTCGAGCTGTTCAATGAATAATGGTTCTTTTAAACTTTTAATAAAACTCAATTCTTTGCATAGAATCTCTTTGGTAAGGTCTAATGCCATTTCAAAGCTTAGGCGGTTTTTTCCTCGACTAAAAAGTTGTTCGTTTTGATCGAAATACTTGAGGAATTGTTTTCTGAGCTCTTCAGGATAAATAGTGAGCATTTTGGCCACAGCTTTTTCTGTGAGCGGACCTGGAGCCGGTTGTATGTGTTTCCCATTTTTATCGCGCTGTGCATATGGCGTATAGAGCTCTTCAAGACAACTGTGAATCAGTGAGCCAAACGTATGTTGGGCTAAATCTTCTTCGACCTCATCTTCCTCGCCAAATTCAACGACATAACGGTAATAAAAATCAAGCGGACATGCCAAGTACTTTTTTAGGGCAGAGGCTGAAACACCGTTGGCCAAGTAGTATTGGATGCGATCTAAAATGGCAGGTGACTTTGCAATAATGGTACTGTCAATATTCTTTTCCGATGCAGGAATTTGATATTTGTATTCTTCCCATTGAATGGCTGGATTGGCTTGTAACCATTCCATTTGTAGTTGTAGTAAGTACCTGCTTCTTTCACTGCTACCCAAAACTTCGCTGGCACTCGTATAGGTAAAGGTGAGCTGCCTTGCCTGATGCAGTAAACGGTAAAAGTGTTGCGCAAATATTCCTTGTTTGTCGCGGTTACTTGGCAGACCAAATGCCGCGCGGAGGTCCATTGGAATGATACTTTGAATCGGATTAGTAGGAGGTAGTTTCCCTTCATTCATTCCGAGTACATAGACATGTTCGAAATCTAGCAAACGCGTTTCTAAAAGACCCGTGATTTGGAGGCCATCTGTTGGGTTTCCGAGATAGGCAAGATGCGCTTTAGTCCAGTGTTGGTAGAATAATTTTTTGAAACTTCCGAGCGTCATGCTTGGGTAACCTTCCGCTAATAAATTTTCAAACTGGCGACAAGCTTGCTCAAACGTGAGAATGGCCGTATGTTCAAAATCGTTGGCTTCTGGAATTATTTCAAGCAAACACGCATTGATACGTCTGAGATGGGCAACAGCCGAAAGCCAATTCTGCTCCCAGGGCGAACTTAATAATGCGATGAGTTGTTGGCTACTGCCTTTTAATTTGAGTTGTGAAATATTTTGAAAAACCCTGTTGTATTTCACCGTCTGTTTTTCGGCATAACTGAGGGCCTGTAAAGCTTCTTTGTCGAGGCAAAGGCTTGTAAAAGCATGGTGACAAAAGCGCTGAAAATCCTTGTAATAGAGCGCAGTCGTTTTAAATTTCTGCTTGTTTTCTTGTATCTGAAAACAGAGGTCTACCCATGTTCTGATAGGGGTCTGTTCTAAAGGCAAGCCCAAAGTGATGTTTGCTTTACCAACAACCTTTGGAATGTGTCTTAAAGCAGCATGGACCAAAGTTTCATCAGCGAGGAGTACCAATACTTCGCCCCAGTCTTTGGGCTGAAGATCCTTGAGCTCTGTAGCCAATACTTTAACCTGTCCAATATGTTGAGCACACTCAATTACTTTGACTTTATATGCAGATTGGCCCAAATTGGTGCTTAAAAATTTGGCCTCGGTTAGCCCAAAATGAGTGAGGTTTTTGCGCTGAAATGCGCCGGCCTCATGGTGCTTATTATCAAAATAATAGGCATCGGTATCTATAAAGAAGTCAGCTTGTTTTCGTTTTAATAATAACTGAATGATACTTTGTTCAGCTCCACTCAAGGCGTTGAATCCGGCAAAAATATAGTGTGTTTGGTCGTTAAGAACCAGAGCAGGGTTTTCTGCAATGTAGCGATAAGCCATTGCTTTAGTGAAGGCATTTTTGGCTGAAAGTACTTGGAGTAAACCGCTATGAAGGTGCGAAATATGCTCCCAAAAGGCCATGAACTTCTTCTGGGAAACAGAATAGTTTTCTTCCTCGATTTGCCAGCTTTCTAAGGCTTTGATAGAGGCCAGGTTTTTGTAGAGTTGTTGCTCATTGACCAAGTATCGATCAACGTCGTCAAAATCAGACATTAAAATTGGCCCCCAACTCAGGAATTCTTCAAAAGACTGTGCTTCGGCGCCCAAAACACTTTGATACACTTCAAATAGCGTCAGTAAAACGCGCGTAGGGTGTAATATTTTCTTGGGGCTGAGTTCGGTAATCCATTGGTCGATGGTTTGGATTTTGGGTGCAAGAAGTGGCCCTTTGTTTTGGCGAAAAAGCGCATTGAGCAGGTAACGCTTCGCACGTTCAGAAGGCAAAATAACTTGTAACTCCTGCTTGTTCTGAAGATGAGAGAGTATTTCTAGGGCAAGTTTATCAAGGACCTTCATGTAGCAGCGTCAATCGAACCAAACTTTTTCAAAAAATGAAAATGGCCTGTTGGAATGCATGAATTTATTCCCGCCGTAACACTTTAACACGACGAAATAGCCCGATCCAAACTGAATTTGGACATAATTGAGCCCTTCGGGATAAGTATCGGATAGTCCGAAAAAGACAATAGAACCGTCGTCAAGAATCTTTTTAGTGATGTTTGCACCAGTAGGTGGATTGATGTAAATGCTGGCTAATTCTTCTTGAGAAATAGCAGGGTCGAGCAATTGCAGATTGATTTCAAAAGTATTGCCCTGACCTAACTCTCGGTAAATGATTTTTTTTGTGCCGTCTTCGAGGTCAGTAACGTATGGTTTTCCTGGAAATTTGGCAATGAGCCCAGATGCCTCATGTGTAAAAACAAATTCAGTCGCTTTTTTAAGTTTTTGTTTGACAGCTGGTGCTTGATCCGCCACTGACCACAGGACAGGCCTCACCCGAAATCCTTTGGCACGCAACATTTGAACAAGCCCATCGTCACCACCGAGGTGCCCCGCACCAATCGCACAAAAGAAGGAGGCATTCCCTTTTAATTGTTCGGAGAGTTTTTCGAGCATGAGTTTATTGCGCTTGACAATCACTTCTTCGTAAAGTTGGTCTTGAACAGATAAATTAGATTTCATAAAGCGCTGCAACGCATCGATATCACCTTTCAGGTAGAGCTCTTTGAGTTTTTCTTGCGTGAAGGCATTGATCCCGTTGTCAATTATTCTGCGTTCGCTCAGGTTAAATTCGTTGGTAAGGGCATATTGTTCCTCTAGCGCTTCTAGGGCCATGAATTGTTTGTTGTACTGCAAGCCCAATACTTGAAAATAGGCATCGAGAAATTGCGGCATGCCGTCTTCTGAGCCGTAGATTGTTTCAGAACTTACAGTTTTACTGGTATATGATTTACCTTGATCATCAAATCTGGTTTCTGGCAGTGTTTTTCGGCTGTCCATGTCTTCAAAGAGTCGGTAAATATCGGTTTCTAAGATCAAAACTTGAGCTTGATCAAAGCAGATATAAACACTATCAGAGAGGTCGAAAAGTGATCTGTCGTTAGCGTGTAGGGTGCCGAAAATATAGGATTTAACTTTTGATTTAGGGTGGCTAATTTCCCATAGCAGTTCTTTCTCGGGCAAAATCATTTGAGAATAGCCCAAGGTGTAAAAACCGATCAAAAAAAGTAGGATTCTAACCTGCATTATTCAAAGTTAAGCAAATCCCTTTACAAGTATCAGAGATGCAAAAAACTTAGATGAAAATCCTTTGAATGTGATCTTCGGTGTAGGCATAGGCGAGGTAGGCCAAAGAGGGCACTTCTTTGGTCAATATGAGCGGACTTTTTCTGCCGATTGCGATTTTGCCGTGAGACGCACTTAATTCAAGCGCAGCAGCAGCATTAATCGTTAGGGCGTTGATGGCTTCTTGTGGGGTCATTTTCATTTTGATACAGGCCAATGACAAGATGTGCATGAGGTGGTAGCTCGGTGAAGACCCTGGATTGAAGTCACTCGCTAGTGCAACAATGGCATTGGCTTCAATCAGTTTGCGCGCAGATCCGTATGGGATGGATAAAAAATGAGAACATCCGGGTAGCAGTGTGGCGATCGTTGAACTTTCGGCTAAAGCATCGAGGTCGTTTTGGTCGAGTTCTTCTAGGTGGTCAACAGAAATGGCATCTTTTTGAATAGCAGCTGCAACCCCACCTAAAACAGAAAATTGATTGACGTGCACTTTAGGTTTGAGCCCGTATTTTGCCCCTGCTTCTAAAATATGAGACATTTCCTCACACGTAAAATAGTTGCGTTCACAAAATACATCGATGTAATCTGCTAGGTTTTCTTGTGCAATTTGCGGTAAGATGTCATTGATTAATAAATCGATATAACCAGCTCTGTTCTCTTTGTAGGCCGTTGGTAGCGCGTGCGCACCTAAGAAAGTAGCCTTGATAGCTATCGGAAAATGCGCCTTTAATTGAGCAATAACCCGCAGCATTTTGAGTTCTCCTTCGATACTGAGTCCGTAGCCTGATTTAATCTCCAAAGCACCCGTTCCTGCAACAATCATTTTTTCAATTCGGCTACAAGTAGCCTCAAAAAGTGCCTCCTGACTCATGTCATTGAGCTTCCGAGCAGAATTGAGGATGCCACCACCTTTGGCCGCGATTTCTTCGTAGGTTAGACCTAAGATTCGATCTACAAATTCTTCTTCCCGACTTGCAGCAAAAACAGTGTGCGTATGTGAGTCAATGAATGCCGGCAATACAAAACAATTGGTCGCATCAATGACTTCGACGTCTCGCCAATCTGTAATGCCTGGCCAGTCAGACATCAGGCCGTAGTCCACGACCGTGTTATCTTCAAGGGCAAGATAGG
>JBIPMW010000115.1:0-6149 GCA_044376455.1 Crocinitomicaceae bacterium
GCTGCATTTGCTTACCCCTTAGGACATTAGGGAGGCCTTCTCCGACCTGCACTAAACCTTTGATGTTTTTGATAAATTGTTTGCGCATAAGTAATTTCACTGTAAAGATACAAGCAATTTCGGCTTAATTTCGAGTATGTCTATTACAGAGCCATGGCGCAAACACGATGTCCTCGGTAAATGGGGCGAAGACTACGCTTTACAGCACCTGCTCAAGGCCGGCTACACTTTAAAATGCCGCAATTTTAGGTTTAACAGAATGGAAATAGATTTGATCATGATTCATGACAACACACTATTGATGATTGAAGTCAAAACGAGGCAAAGCGCAACGCTTGGCGAGCCCTGGCGAGCAGTTAATTTCGCCAAGCAAAAACAAATTGTTCGGGTGGCCAATTATTACACCAAAGCCATGCAGTGGCCACATGAAGTGCGTTTTGATATCATTTCAATCGTACACAATGAGGACCAAACAGAACTTCAACACATTCAAAATGCGTTTAGTCCGCGACTTTAGGCTGAAATTGCGATTTAAATATGTAGTGCGCGATCTGCAGTTGCAGCAAGTGCAGCTTCTTTAATAGCTTCAGAATAGGTAGGGTGTCCGTGGCAAATTCTAGCAATATCTTCGGCAGATGCTCTGTATTCCATCGCGGTTACTGCTTCCATGATGAGATCAGCTGCGCGTGCCGCGATCATATGTACGCCCAAGATTTCATCTGTTTGGCTATCGGCTAAAATCTTGACAAAACCACTGGTATCCATGCTTGCTCGCGCACGACCTAATGCTTTAATTGGGAAAGATCCGGCCTTGTAGCTCACGCCCGCTGCCTTTAATTCTTCCTCTGTTTTACCAACAGCCGCAATTTCAGGCCATGTATAAACAACACCTGGTATGAGGTTGTAATTGATGTGTGGATGTTGACCCGCAATTGTTTCGGCTACAAAAACACCTTCTTCTTCCGCTTTGTGCGCAAGCATGGCTCCTCTTACGACATCTCCGATGGCATAAATATGTGCTTGGGAAGTTTGTAGGTGTTCATTGACCTCAATTTGACCGCGGTTGTTTACTGCTAAACCAGCCTTTTCAAGACCCAAGCCATCCGTGTAAGGTTTGCGACCCACTGCAACCAAGCAATAATCGGCCTCGAGTGTTACAACTTCACCTTTCTTGTTTTCAGCTTTGAGTTCTACTTGTTTGCCTTTGTTTTTCACTTCTAAAACTTTATGCTCTAGATGAAATTTAAAGCCTTCCTTCTTCAATATTTTTGTGAATTCTTTGCCCAAACCTGCGTCCATGGTAGGCAGAATGCTTGATGCAAATTCAATAACTTCTACTGAAGTACCCAAACGCGCGTAAACAGAACCTAACTCAAGGCCAATAACGCCGCCGCCGATGACCAATATTTTCTTTGGAATTTCGGTCATGTTGAGTGCTTCTGTAGAGGTAATGATGCGTTTTTTATCAGGTTCCATACCCGGGAAATAATTTGGCTTACTTCCTGTCGCTATGATGATATTTTTCCCTGTAATTTGGGTAGTTTGTTCACCGTTTATCTGGACAGTATGGGCGTCAATAAATGATCCGAGCCCATGATAGACAGTGACTTTATTCTTATCCATGAGGTATTTAACACCTGAGCACGTTTGAGAAACCACCTCATTTTTACGGGCAATCATTTGGCTTAAATTAGCTTTCAAGCCCGTAATTTCAATACCGTGTTCTGTAAAGCTGTGTTGTGCATTGTGAAAATGCTCAGATGAATCAAGGAGTGCTTTTGATGGAATACAACCTACATTCAGGCAAGTACCACCTAGCGTGTTGTATTTTTCAATTAAGGCAGTTTTCAAACCCAATTGGGCGCAGCGCAAGGCTGAAACATAACCACCAGGTCCAGAACCAATCACTACTACATCAAAAGCATCCATTTTATATAAATTTTTTACAAAGTTACTGTTTGTCTACGAACAACCAAAGCCTTAATTTTGCGTTATTATATTGTGCTTAGAATCAGCTGCTTCCTCGTTTTTGTTTTTTGCTTGTTTTTCCAGCAGGTAAAGGCTTCCCATATTATTGGAGGAGATATCTATTACGATTATTTAGGCAATGACCAATACAGGTTTTTCATCACCCTATATCGAGATTGTGCCTCTACTGGTGCCGAATACGATAACCCGTTGTATTTGTCAGTTTTCAAGCAAGGAAATGTGCACGTACAAACGGTGCAAGTACCCTTCCCGGGTTCGGTGATCTTACCTAATAATTTCAATAATCCTTGTGCCACACAACCAACAGGGATTTGTGTAGAACGCGCCATTTATCAGGTTGTACTTACCCTACCACCAATACCTGGTGGCTACACAGTTTCTTATCAAAGATGCTGCCGTGGCCCGAATATTACCAATCTTCAATTCCCAGATGATACCGGCCTCACGCTTGTTGCTCAAGTTCCTGGGTCAAATACCGGAGCAAGCAATAACAGCAGCCCGAGGTTCATCAATTACCCACCGGTGTTATTATGTAACAATGATCAACTCGTTTTTGACCACTCGGCAACAGATCCTGATGGCGATCAGTTGGTCTATTCGCTCGTTACGCCATATGCCGGTGCCAATTCAAATTCACCCCAACCATTACAGATGCCTCCGCCGCCTTATTTTCCCGTAACATGGCAGGCTAATTTCAATGCACCGGCACCTTTAGGGCCTGGTTCTTCTACCATCATCCATCCCAATACGGGTCTACTGACTGTCAATCCGAATTTGATTGGACTTTTTGTGGTAGGCGTGCGCGTTCAGGAATACCGCAATGGGCAATTAATCGGAGAAACCATACGCGACTTTCTCTTCCGGGTTTTTGATTGTAACATTCAGTTGGCGGCTATTATTCCGCAGCAAGACCAACTTGCTACGTTTACTGGTTATTGCGACGGCCTCACTGTAAATTTTGAAAACAATTCATTTGGGGGTACTAATTATGCTTGGAATTTTGGTGTGCCAAATACAACTGCAGACCAGAGCAATCTTTTTGAACCAAGCTACACATATCCTGCTCCAGGTACATATACGGCTCAGTTAATTGTAAATCCTGGTAATAATTGCACGGACACTGCTTATATCGACATCATTGTCAATAATCCATTGACGCCAACATGGACGGCTCCAGATTCTTTGTGCCAGAGTCAGGCACTCGTGACATTTAGTGCGCAAGTCAATGATCCGAATGCAACTTTCTCGTGGACGCTCCCGAGCAGTGCTTCCATTTCGAGTGCCCAGGGGGCAACTGTACCCAATGTTACTTTTAATACTCCCGGATTTCAGGTAGTTACACTTAACGCCCAAACTAATTTTTGCCAAGCAACCTTTATTGATTCCATTTTTATTTTCGGAGACCCGATTGCAGATTTCATCGTGCCGCCACAAGTCGAATGTCTGGGGTATACGATTACCTTTACCAATAGCTCGCAAAACACCTTTAATTATTCTTGGGATTTTGGTTTTGGACAAACCAGTACTCAAATTTCTCCTACAGTAACTTTTCCTGCTCCCGGGCTCTATCCTGTCACACTGATTGCAGCAAGTACTGGAACTTGCGCAGATACCAGCTCCACTTTCGTCCCAATCGGAGAACCCATTTTGTTATCCATGACACATTCAGACTCTCTGTGCATTGACAACGCCTTTACATTTGACGCACAGGTGAGCGGCCCCGCCGGCACACAGTATTTTTGGGATTTTGGCCTCAACGCCAATCCGCAACAGAGTACGCAGCTTACCGGAAATCAAGTCTTTTTTCTACAAAATGGCTTGCAACAAGTCCAATTAATAGGGCAAAATCCTTTATGTACCGATACCTTGGCAGCGGTTGTACGCGTTTTTGGTCACCCGACCATAGACTTCGTTTTTATAGAGTCCTTGCTGTGCGCCCCTTCCATTGCGCAGTTTGTCAATTTGAGTCAGACAGAAGTGCCAACTACATTTATTTGGAATTTTGGCGATGGAAATACCTCTCAGGTCCTCAATCCTAGTCATGTTTACACCACGCCAGGTAATTATACCGTTACACTGACCCTACAAGAACAGGCAGGTTGTATGGACACTTTATTTATGGCCCAACAAGATTTAATTACAGTGCATCCAAGTCCGCAGGCAGGTTTTGTCGTGAATCCGGATGAAGTAGATATCTGTGACAATAAAGTTACATTTACGAGTCAGGCCATTTCAGCAGTGAGTTACACCTATTTTGTGGAAGACAAGGGCTATACCTATCACGACCCCAATTTTGTCCATGCGTATCAAACTGGCGGCACCGATTTTCCGATGCAAGTCGTTGCCAATGCATTTGGTTGTACAGATACAGCATATGCGCGTGTTGAAGTCGCGCCATTTACGATTTATGCTCCCAATACATTCATCCCCGATGATAATGGTAGAAATGATGTTTTTAAGGTAGTTACTGATTTTGAGGTTTTCGAATGCTCATTAAAAATCTATAACAGATGGGGGGAAGTGGTATATGAGGCAGACAACTTAGAGCAGGGATGGGACGGCACCTATAAAGGCTTGCCGTGTCAAGACGGGCAGTATAACTATGTTTTAAAATTCAAGCCCTGTCATCAGCCAAAGATCATGAGGCAATATGAAGGCATTGTTCATTTATTGCGCTGAATCGCGCAACACGAAGTTTTGGCCAAGGTAGACCTTTCTTACTTGTTCGTCGGCAGCTAGTTCTTTTGCCGTTCCTGATTTCAAAATTTTTCCTTCGAAAAGCAAGTATGCGCGGTCTGTTATAGAAAGGGTTTCTTGTACGTTATGATCAGTGATCAAAATACCGATATTCTTTTTTTTCAGGGCAGAAACGATGGATTGAATGTCTTCAACCGCAATTGGATCTACACCTGCAAAAGGTTCATCTAAAAGTACAAATTTAGGATCTGTAGCTAAGGCTCTGGCGATTTCAGTTCGGCGTTTTTCTCCCCCAGAGAGCCTGTTACCAAGGTTTTTACGGACATGTGTGAGGCTAAACTCTTCAAGAAGTTGCTCGAGTTTTTCATGACGTTCTTTTGGTTTGAGCGGACCCATTTCTAAGATGGCCAAAATGTTGTCTTCAACACTTAACTTTCGAAAGACAGAGACTTCTTGTGGTAGGTAGCCAAGTCCTAGTTGAGCCCTTTTATACATAGGGTATTTAGTGATGTCTGTTTGGTCAAGAAATACAGTGCCTGAATCTGGTCTTACGAGCCCAACCATCATATAAAAAGAGGTTGTTTTGCCTGCACCATTTGGCCCAAGTAAACCAACAATTTCTCCTTGATTGACCTCAATACTAACACCATCGACAACCTGGCGGCCGCGATAAGATTTGCTAATATTTTCAGTAGACAGCTTCATGATAACGAAAGTACTAAAAATTCAAAGAGTAACGCGCTCTGATACCTAGTGGACTAACGCCTGGAATTTGGTGAGTGGCCCTGTAGACAAGGTCTACGCGAAGCACTTTTAAGATGTTTTCTACACCTATAGCCAATTCGACATAAGGTATGCCATTAAATGGCCGAACAAATGACGGGATGATTAACTCTTGCTGATGAATATCGGACAAGCTTCCTAACATCATTCTTTCCGTTGTAACTAAACGAAATTTTGTTTGCTTTAAAAGCGGAATGCGGTCAAAAAATAATCCTTCCCAGTGGTTTTCAACAAAGCCGACGACATAACGATCACTGATGAATTCTATAAAATTGACCATATTGAAGGTACTCGTCAGTAACCATAATGATTGGTTGCCTTCATGAACTTTCAAGAAAGGATAAGCTGTTTGTCCATGGATATAACCGACGTTAAATCCATAACGCATTCGGCCCAAAACGCCAAGTTGGGTATTGTGTTCGTACTGAAACTCATATTTTTGATAACTGTACGAACTCCCAAATATATCTTTGATACCTATGATGCTCTGAAAGGATAAAATAGGGTAGGGAGATCTTAGTGCCGTTCTATCAAACGATCCAGATAGAAATTCTTCGTCTTTGGTCCAACGAATTCGGGTGGTCCATTCTGCGGTTGTAATATGATTTAAATTGACGGTATCAAAACCAACTGTCTTTTGATAGGTGGCCAAGCCCAAAGGTGTGTAGTTTTTCCATTCA
>JBIPMW010000091.1:0-7734 GCA_044376455.1 Crocinitomicaceae bacterium
GGAGGTGCTGCTGTAAATTTCTCCTAAAGCATTTTGATTTTCGATCAATGTAGTTTCAAGACCTAGGATTTGTCTGTACCCAATTCCCCAATCAAAATAATCCATTACACGGCTCTTGCCTAAAGCATTAATGGGTGTGCCTTTCCATTTTGGAAAGTGTGCCAAGCCAAATTCAGCGTAAAAACCCATTTTGGCCTCAGGTGTAATGGTGTAGTCACCGCGGTCAACTTGATTGACGATGAGGTCACCTTTCAGCGGGTCGTTGACAAAAGAATAGGTCGGACCTAAAGAAAATTGATAGCCGTGATTTCTCACTTGCAAATAATCGTTGCCTTTCTTTTTTGATTTCTCAAAGCCACCCTGAGCCCGTGTAAGCGGCGCACAAATTAAAAATAGGAGGAGAATTCTCATGTCTGAAAATTAAATGTACTACACTGATCTAAAATGGCTTGCATGACCTCCGGGGAATCCCAGTTTTGTTCAATGGCAGGATTAGCCATAATTTCATCCATGATTTCGCGCTGTTTTTTGCCTTGTTCATAAGCCACTGAATAAGGAATGTTACTGAACGTTACTTGGCTGTAAAGCGGAAGCCATTTATTAGGGTATAATTTGTTGAACTTGGCTTCAATTTTCTTTCTCAAGAGGAAGGATGGGTCTCCGACCAAATCGCGCATTTCAATGTAATTATCTAAGGATAAATCTTGAAGGGCATCTCCGTTTGGTTTGCGCAAAGGACTGTAGGCGGCCCAAATTTTATCCCAATCGTGATTGTGCTCGAGCATGAGTTCGTTTAGGACACGACAATCTTCAAATCCTGCATTCATGCCTTGGCCATAAAATGGTACAGTAGCATGAGCGGCATCGCCCATCAGACCAACCTTTCCGTGTGCCCATGGGTAACAGCGGATGATTGCAAGGTTTGAAAGTGGATGGTCTTCCCATTTATCAGCGATGTCCGGCATCATTCGATGGAAGTCAGGGAAGACTGTTAAAAAGAAGCGATCCACATCTGCTTTTGTTTTGAGTTTGTCAAAAGCAAATTCGTGGTCTGCGTGTGGCATAAAGAGGGTACAAGTAAAGGAACCGTCTTCGTTGGCCAATGCGATCAGCATAAATCTGCCACGAGGCCATATGTGTAGCGCATTTTTATCCATTGGGTAAGAGCCATCTGGAAGTGCCGGCAACAAAATTTCGCGGTAGCCGTCGGCGATATAGTTTTGGCTGTATTGGAAGCGATCTAGCTTTTGCATCGAATGATAGCGAACAGCGCTAAAGGCACCATCTGCTGCAAAAATAACATCTGCTTTTGCTTCGAATTCAAGACCTGTTTGGGTGTTACGTAAGTAGGCAATGGCATTTTTGGTATCGACGCGCAAGCACTCAGTTTGGTAATGAATAGTAGCATTGCCATGATTTTCAGCGATATCCATCATGGTTGCATTGATTTTTCCTCTGGAAACAGAGAATATTGCCTGACCTTCTTGACCGTATTGTTGATAAGTTAGTTCGCCGTCGAGGGCGTGCATCATACGGCCATACATTGGGATGGCGATTTTTCGAATTTCATCGCCAACACCTACTGCATCTAAGGCTGTCCAACCACGGACAGACAGTGCAAGGTTGATTGATTTACCAGCACTGATTTCGGCTTTTCGGATATCAGGGCGGCGTTCATAGATGGTGACATTATATCCTGCTTTTGAAAGATATACGGCCCATAATGACCCTACCAAACCTGCGCCAATAATAATGGCTTCTCTTTTCTGCTCCATGTATTTTTAATTAATCCGTGCTAACTAACAAAGGTAATCACTTCACTAGTTCATTATACGTTTAACTTGGCTTTTTTAAAAAGCCCACATTGCGTTTGATTCCTTCGAATTTCGTACGTTTAATCGCGCTTTTCCCAAACAAATATTGAAAGGTCTCTTGATTCATTTGCTCCCATTCAAGTGTACTCAAGTTCAGAAACTCAGGCTGCGGTTCAAAGGTTTCTTCTTGGTGTTTTTTGGAAAATCGATTCCATGGGCATACATCTTGGCACACATCGCAACCAAAGGCCCAGTTGTCCATCTTTCCTTTAAATTGTTGGGGTAAATCTTGGTCTTTGAGTTCTATCGTCAGGTACGAAATGCATTTCGATGCATCTAATAAAAACGGCGAAACAAAGGCTTGAGTAGGGCAGGCGTCCAAACAACGAGTACAGGTGCCGCAGTAATCTTTAATGGGGCCGTCTGGTTCAAACTCTAAATCAACGAAAAGTTCAGCAATAAAAAAGAAACTGCCATGTTTGGGATGAATCAGGTTGGTGTTTTTCCCAATCCAACCTAAACCAGATTTTTGGGCCCAAGCTTTATCGAGCACCGGCGCTGAATCTACAAAAGCTCTTCCCTGAAAATCACCTACTTCATGACGCAGGTCTTCTAAGAGTTCTTTGAGTTTGTTTTTGATGACATGATGGTAATCTTGACCGTAGGCGTACTTAGCAACCCTGGGTGCGCCTGGGTCTTTTTGTGTTTCTGTAGGAAAGTAATTGAGTAAAAATGAAATAATTGTCTTGGTTCCCGGCTCTAATAGACGCGGGTCAAGACGTTTGTCAAAATGGTTTTCCATATAGGCCATCTTGCCATTGTAGTTGAGTTTTAGCCAGCTTTCAAGCCGTGGCGCTTCTTCTTCTAAAAAGGATGCTTGCGAAAAACCTACATAAAAAAAACCAAGCTCAGCAGCTCTTTTTTTGATAAATGGTTTGAATTTTTCGTGCTTCATGTCAGAACAAGCCGCCTTGAGCCCAACCGAGGTCACGGCCCAAATGCTTATAACTTTTTTCGGTGGCTTTGCGCCCACGTGGAGTACGCATTAAAAATCCTTCCTGAATTAAAAATGGCTCATACACTTCTTCGAGGGTACCTGCATTTTCACCGATGGCTGTCGCGATTGTAGAGAGACCTACAGGGCCCCCGTTGAACTTATCGATGAGCACTTTTAAGATACGGATGTCCATTTCATCGAGGCCGTTGGCATCGACATTTAATGCTTTTAATGCAAATTCAGTGATATCGTCGTCAATGAGTCCAGTACCTTTGATTTGGGCAAAGTCACGGACACGTCTGAGTAGGGCATTGGCAATTCTTGGCGTTCCTCTGCTTCTGCTGGCAATTTTAAAAGCCGCGCCTTGCGTGATGCCTATCTGTAATAGGCTAGAGGAGCGTTCGATAATGGCAGTGAGGGTTTCAGTATCGTAGTATTCTAAGCGAGAGTTGATACCAAAACGCGCACGTAATGGAGAGGTGAGGAGTCCTGAGCGTGTCGTAGCCCCAATAAGCGTAAATGGATTGAGGTTGATTTGTATCGTACGGGCATTGGCGCCTGAATCGAGCATAATATCGATGACGTAGTCTTCCATTGCAGAATAAAGATATTCTTCTACAACTGGGCTTAGGCGATGGATCTCATCAATGAAAAGCACATCACCCTGATTGAGATTGGTGAGTAGACCCGCGAGATCACCAGGTTTGTCTAGGACTGGCCCTGATGTGACTTTGAAACCAACACCGAGCTCATTGGCTATGATATTCGCCAAGGTAGTTTTTCCGAGACCAGGAGGCCCATGCAATAAGACGTGATCGAGGGGTTCGTTGCGCAATTGTGCTGCTCGGACAAAGACTTCAAGGTTCTCAACGACAGCAGGCTGACCTGCAAAATCGCGCAGCGATTTTGGACGCAAGACTTTATCAATTTCTTGCTCGTTTTGGCCTTCGGCCTCTTGTCGGTAGTCAAAGGAATCTTCCATTACTTACAAAAGTAACAATTTTGAACTCTGTTGGTTTAAGCAAGCGCTTGAACTAATGCTTCGAGGTCTTCAAAGTGGTAATCGGCAACCATTAAATTGGGATGCGGTATATGTGTTTTTTCAGGAATGCAACAAACTTTCATGCGGGCAGCCAACCCCGCCAAAACGCCATTCCAAGAATCTTCGATGACCAAACACTGCGTGGCTTTTACTCCGAGTTCTTGTGCCACTTTCAAATAGACACCTGGGTGTGGTTTGCCATAAGGTTCGTGCTCGGCAGAATAGGTAAAATCAAACAAATGCTTCAAATCGAGGGCTTCTAGAACTGTTTGAATGAGAAGTTCTGAAGATGAGGTTGCCAAGCCAATTTTGCATCCGTTTTTTCTAAAAAAGTGTAGCGAAGCACTCACACCTTTGAGTTCTTGGGGTTGTGCCTTGATCAGTTCGATCAAAGCGGATATAATTTCTTGTTCTACTCCCTTTTCATCGGCTAAGTTCCAACCTTCATGGAGATTCCAAAAATGAATCACTTCGTCGATGCGCAAGCCAACTGTTTTTTGAAAGTCTTGTTTGCGGAGGGTGGAACCATATTTCCCAAAAACAGTTTCCATGGCAATTTTCCAAAGTGGCTCGGAATCAATCAGCACGCCATCCATATCGTAAATGACTGCCTTAAAATCAGAAAGTTGAGGGAGTTGTTTAATTGTCATGAAACAAGCGAACGATTTCTATTTTTCTTTCACTGACTTTTTCTATGACGAGTTCACATTTACCAATTTGCACGCGGTCTCCTTCCGATGGTAAGCGTTCCAAGTGCTCAAGGATGAGCCCAGCTAGCGTGTCATAGGCTTCGGATTCTTCTAGATCAAAACCATACGTCTCATTGAGGTAATCGATATCAATTCTTGCTGAAAACAGGTATTCGTTGTCTGTGACTTGCACTTCAGTCAGTGCTTCTTTGTCGTGTTCGTCTTCGATTTCACCAAATATTTCTTCAATGACGTCTTCTAGCGTAATGATACCAGCAGTGCCGCCATATTCGTCCGTTACAACTGCAAAATTACCAGCCTGATTGGTAAATTTTTCCATGAGCTCTTTGCCTGTAACTACCGTCGGGACAAAAGAGATGGGTTTAAGAATTTGTTTGATCGAGTTGGGTTGTTTGAATAAATCAAATGAATGGATGTATCCGATGATGTTGTCGATGTCGTCTCGGTAAATGATCAGCTTTGATAAACCCTTGTTGATCATGAGTGTTTTGGCCTCTTCGATGCTGTCATTGATGTCAAGGGCAATGATTTCAGGCCGGGGTATCATACAATCTCGGGCTTTTACGTGTGAAAAATCAAGCGCATTTCTCAACAGGAGCATGTCATTTCCAAACTCTTGTTCGTCGGAAAGATTGGCGCTGAGTTCGTCTACGTAGTTTTCGAGGTCAACCTTTGAAAAAACCCTTTTGTTGTGATCTTTTTCTGAGCCCAGAAGTTTAAGGAACGCAGAGCTAATGAGCATGATCAATTGGGTGGGTAAATACAATAAAATATAAAGCAACAAGAGTGGAATCAGCCCGAGGTCGAGCGCTTTGTTTGGATTGAGCTGAACGATAGCTTTGGGAAGAAACTCGGCAGTAATTAATACGACCAACGTAGAAAGTACGGTTTGTACCACCATGATGAGTCCTTGGTCATGCAGACCTAATTGCTCAAGCGCTGGATTAAGTAAGGCCCCAGCAGCAATTCCGTATAACACAAGCGCAACATTATTGCCAAGTAATAAAAAAGCAATCATGTTACTTTCCTTGCGGTAAAACAAGGCGAGTATTTTTCCTTGAAAGTTCTGGTTGTTACGCAAGACCTCTATGCGGAGGCGATTGGCTGAAATATAGGCGAGTTCCATCGCTGAGAAAAAAGCAGAGCACAAGAGTGAGCTGATGATCAGGATGTAGGCGCTATCCATGCGTATTAGTGTTCGAGGACGTCTTTACCAATGTCTTTTCGGTAATTGGCATCCTCAAAAGTAATTTTTGAAATCGAGTCGTAGGATCTTTCTAGAGCGCTTTGTAAGTTTTTACCATAAGAGGTAACAGCTAAAACGCGCCCCCCGTTCGATAACACAGAAGGCCCATCTGCGAGCGTACCGGCATGAAATACCAAGCTATCCGTGATGCTATTGAGGCCATAAATTGTTTTGCCTTTTTCATATGCCCCCGGATACCCTCCGGCCACCATCATGACGGTAGCAGCTGTTTTATCGTGAAACTGAATGTCCCTTTCAGAAAGGGTGTGCGTAGCTACGCCTTCGAATAAATCCAGGATGTCGCTTTTTAAACGCGGCATGACAACTTCTGTTTCGGGGTCTCCCATGCGGCAGTTGTATTCAATGACATAAGGATCTCCTTTGACATTGATGAGTCCAAAAAACACAAACCCATTGTAAGTGATTTTTTCTTGTTTTAATCCTTTGATGGTCGGGATAACTACGCGATTGAGTACTTTGTCCATGAATGCGGCATCAGCAAATGGAACAGGAGAGATGGCACCCATGCCTCCGGTGTTTAGGCCGGTATCACCTTCGCCGATGCGTTTGTAATCTTTGGCTTCTGGTAGCAGCTTGAAAGATTCACCATCTGTGATGGCAAAAACAGAAAGTTCTATGCCATCTAAGAATTGTTCAATCACAACCTTGGCACTGGCTTTTCCAAACTTCTCTTCGAGGAGCATTTCTTGCAATTCTCTTTTTGCTTCGTCGAGGTCTTCGATAATCAAGACGCCCTTGCCGGCAGCCAAACCATCTGCCTTCAAAACGTATGGGCCTTTCATGTTGTCGAGGAAGCGAAGCCCGTCTGCGACAGTGTCCGCATTGAAAGTACCGTACTTGGCGGTAGGAATATGATGTCTGGACATAAAGGCTTTTGCAAAATCTTTGCTTCCTTCAAGTTGTGCACCTTCTTTACTTGGACCTATAACCGCTACGTTTTTGAGTTGTGGGTCATTGACAAAAAAGTCGTAGATGCCCAAAACGAGTGGTTCTTCTGGCCCCACGACAACCATATCGATGTGTTGTTGCAGTACAAAATTCTTAATTCCTTCAAAATCAGTGACGCTTAGTTCAATATTTTTGCCATGCTTTTTGGTTCCGGCATTGCCTGGAGCAATGAAAAGTTCGTCAAGAATTGAACTTTGAGCAATTTTCCATGCGATGGCGTGTTCGCGGCCGCCAGAACCGAGTAAGAGAACTTTCATTTATTTACAATGAGCTAGGATAGATTCAAAAATGCGCAAGCCATCGAGGTTGTTGAGTTGCTGATCGGCAGCACGCTCTGGGTGCGGCATCATGCCAAATACATTTTTAGTACGATTGGTGATGCCAGCAATATTTAGCAACGAGCCATTTGGATTGGCTGTGGTTTCGTCGGCACCATTTTCGTCACAGTAGGTGAACAAGATTTGATCGTTGGCTTGAAGAGAAGCTAAGGTTGCTTCATCGGCATGAAAACGACCCTCGCCGTGTGCAATAGGAATTTTGTATGCCTTTGCGTGGTCTAGGTCAATAGTTGGAGCTGCACTGTTGCTTACAGCTTTTAAGTGTACGTTTTTGCAAATGAACTTTTGGTTGTTGTTATGCAAGAGTGCTCCTTCAAGTAAGCCAGACTCTGTAAGAATTTGAAAGCCGTTACAAATCCCCATCACATAACCGCCGTTATTGGCGTGCGCAATGACAGATTCCATAATCGGTGAAAATTTTGCAATAGCACCAGAACGCAGATAATCTCCGTAGGAGAAACCACCTGGAAGTACTACAAAATCGACACCTTTGAGGTCTGTGTCTTTATGCCATAGTTCAACAACTTCTTGTCCCATACGGTCTCTGAGTACGTAAATCATGTCTTGATCACAGTTAGATCCTGGGAAGGTTACAACACCAAATTTCATGTTTATTTC
>JBIPMW010000375.1:0-5371 GCA_044376455.1 Crocinitomicaceae bacterium
AATCAACTAGAGATTATGACCGTACTGATAAGTTTAAGTTTTATCGCTCAATTCCTGAGTTTAAAGAATATATTTTGATTGATCAATACCGTTATTATGTTGAACAATTTTATCAACAAAATAATGGGGAGTGGTTGTTTAAAGCATCTGAATCAGACAAGGATACTTTAAGGTTTAATTCTGTGGATTTTCAAATGTCATTGCTGGATATTTATCAACGCATTGATTTTAATTTAACTGAAGAATAATGACTAAATCCAATCTCGACTATCTACAAGAATCAATGGTTAAAATCCTCAATGAAAAAGGGGATACGGTGGGTTCTGGGTTTATTATTCGAGAAGATGGTTATCTCATTACCTGTCATCACGTTATCTATCTTTTACCCTCTTTAAAAGTAAATTATCAAGGGAAAGAATACGCATCTCAATGGTGTCAAGAATATTCTAATCCAGAAGTTGATATTGCTATTCTTAAGATTAAGATTGAGAATGCTAAACCTGTGAAGATTGTTAATTTTCAAGCTGGGTTAAATTGCGTCACAGTTTATGGATTTCCTAGAGAAAAAGAGAAGAATTTTCCAGAAGGATTTGATGTGAATGCCGATAAAATTACTGTCAGTGCGCCTTTAAATCTGCTTTCGACTTATCCTAATAATAAGATTGAATATAAGAATCCTTGGAATAAATTACCTGATAAATCTTCTAATTTTCTGACTCACAGAATTAATGCTAAGGTTGATAGGGGTACAAGCGGAGGTGCTGTTTTTTCGGAAGAATTAGGAGGAGTTTTAGGGGTTATTCAATCGAGTAAAACTGATGAAAGTTATGTGATTCGGTGGGATAATATTTTAGATATTTTAGATAAACTGGGGTTAGAACCTACCAAAAATGCTGTTTGTCGATTTTTAGAAAAAATTTAAGATGAATTTCAATATCTTCAATTCTTTCATACTCGTCAAAAAATCTCGTTATTAAAGCAATATATTCCTATTGAAGTTACTTTAGAAAGACGCTATAACCATGAGATTGAAACATGGCAAGCTTATACAGGTGATGAGGGAACATTAAAGAAAATCTATGCCTTAAAAGGGTTTACTGAGGAACAGCAACGGGAAGAAAGTAAAAAAGTGCAAGTTGATTGGGAAGAAGCCAAGGATAAACACAATAAAATGATGATTCTTGCTGATCCTGGAATGGGTAAATCAACTCTTTTAAGGATGGAAGCATTAAAAATTGCTAGGGAAGAATTAGGGAAGTTAGGTGTTAATACTCCTCAACCCTTCTTAAACAATCGGGAGAAGGTTAAGGTTAAGGATGTGATTCTTCCTTTGTATTTTCGGCTATCTGAGTTAGCAAATAAATTGGCAGAAAAAAATGATGACATTACTAATATAATACCTCAGTTAATTGATAAAAATTTTCAGATTGAGTCTATTGTCAAAGAAAAGCTAGAACAGGGAAAATGTGTCTTATTTTTAGATGCTTTAGACGAAGTTTCTTCTATACAACTACATAAGCTAAATACAAAACTTGAGAATTTTTTAGATAATTCTCCTTGTAAAATTTATCTAACTTCTCGCATTGTGGGTTATGGTGGCAAATTTTCAGGGGAAGTCAAAGAGGTAGAAATTGTTCCCTTTACTGATCAAAAGACAGCCGAATATATCAAAACCTGGTTTGTTAATGCGGAAGGTTATTTAGAGAATGATTTGGTATCAGCGGACGGTTTAATTGAGGAGTTGAAAAATAAACCGCAAATTCAGGGTTTAGCACAAAATCCTTTATTACTTTCTTTGATTTGTAGTCTCTATCAAACTCAAAATTTAATTCTGCCAGCAAAACGCAATGAAGTATATAAACAAGCAGTTGATTATATGCTGCGTGATTGGGTAGAAAATAGAAAGCTGGTATCAGTATCAGGCGGAAAGCGGATAGCGAAGATCAGATTATTAGAGATTGTGGCTTATGAGTTATCTTGTCGAGAAGAAGAAATTTTTATTTTTCAAGAAGAAGACTTTTTTAATGTTTTAGAAAGATATTTACGTCATGAAGAAGTATCAACAATTTTCCAGCAATCAAATAGTGATGAATTGATGATAGAGTTGTGCGAAGAAGATGGGATTATTCAAAAGTTTCATGAAAAAGGAGATCAATATCTATTTTTACATCGGACTTTCCAGGAGTATTTTACTGCTTGTTATCTTCATCAACGAATCAAGAAAAATCAAGAGGATGGAATTGCGTTAGTCAAGGCGCATTTCTGGGATCATGATTGGCATGAGACGATTATTTTGTTAGCCGGGATGATGTCTGATGCTAGTCTTTTGTTAGAAGCAATTTTACAGGAAAAAGATGATATTTTTGCGACTTTATTGATACTGGCTAGTAACTGTCTGGCGGAAAGTAAAAATATTCAAGATTCTCTGATTAATCAGATAGTCGATAAGCTTTATAAGGTGTGGCAGTGTGATTTTAGTTTAGAGTATATCAACAAGACAATGGTGACATTAGGGAAGACTTTTCCCGTGATGAGAAGACGATTAGAAAACGCACTTAAGGATTTACCTTGGTATGTCAGAGATAGTAAATTTAATGCAGCAGAATTGTTAGGTAAAATCGGCAATCCTGAATCGATATCCGCTTTAAGTGCAGCATTGGATGATTCAGAAAACAGAATTAAAGGTTATGCAGAAGACGATATAAAAGAAATAAAGAGAGAACGTAAACCTATACTAGATTTTGAATTAGATTTGTATAAAGAAAAACCATTCAGAGGTTGGGCATTAAAAGCATTAGGAGAAATTGGCAATCCCAAAGCATTACCAACTATTATTCGGGCGTTCAATTATTCAGATTGGTTTAGAGATAATGCTGCAATAATTTTAGGAAAAATTAACAAAAAGCAATCTTTAGCTTTACCCTCTTTAATTTCAACACTATCTGATTCTGAAAAAAGTGTCAAATTTTGGGGAGTGAAAGCTCTAGGTGAAATTGGTATTGGTAATTCGGAAACAATACAAGCTTTGATTACAGCACTTAATGATGTGAAAACTAGAAACAATGCAGTAGAAGCGTTAGGCAAAATTAACAATTCAGCAGTAGTGTCAGCTTTAATCGAGACAATTAAAAATTCAGATGGGGATTTCAGAAGTTATGCAGCAGTAGCTTTAAGTAAGATTACTAATCCAGATGCAGTACCAGTGTTAATAGAAGCAGTGAATCATTCAGCTTTTCATGTTTATATTAGATACTTTGCGGCAGAAGCTTTAGGTAATATTGGCAACCCAGAAGCCGTGTCTGCTTTAATTGCGGTGCTGAATGATTCAGAAATAAATGATATATATTATGCAGCAGATGAACTTGTCAGAAATAAGGCAGTAGAAGCATTAAGTAAAATTGGAACTCCAGAAGCGGTGTCAGGTTTAATTGAGGCACTTAATCATCCCTATCAGAAAGTCAGAGGTAAAGCGGCGGAAGCTTTATTAAATATTGGCACTGAGAAAGCCTACTTAGGTTTAATGACAGCACTTAATCATTTAGATGAAAATGTTAGGAAATATGCGGTAGAAGCGTTAGTAAAAATTAACAACATTGGCAGCACAGCAGCGATGCCTATTTTAATCGAGGCACTAAATAATCCTTATCAGGAAGTTAGAAGCTATGCAACGATGATTTTTGCACATTTTCCTTTGGCGTTGGTGGTTAATCCAGAATCTAGACAAGCTTTTATTGTTGCGTCGCTTAATGATTCAGATAAGACTGGTAGAGACTGTGTAGAAACCGCTTTAAGCTTGCTTCTTAATCCAGAAGAAGTATTAGCTTTAATGACAGCACTAAGCAATTCAGGTGAGACTATCAGAAGCAAAGCTATAGAATCTTTGGGCGAAATATTAGACAAAATTGGCAACCCAGAAACGATACCAGGTTTAAGTATGGCACTAGAGGATTCCAATAATCTTCTCAGATATTATTCAGCAATATTGTTAACAGTTTATTTAAAAGGAAAAGGTAATCCAGAAGCTTTACCAATTTTAATCAAGGCACTTAATCATTCAGATGAGTATGTTAGACGCATGGCTGTAGGTGCTTTAGATGATAGCGACAATCCAGAAGTAGTGTCAGCTTTAATTATGATGCTAAATGATTCGGATTATGAAGTTAGAAGCACGGCAGCAATGGTTTTAGGTAATATCGGTAATCCGACAGCGATACCAGCCTTAATTGAAGCTTTGAATGATGTAAATAAATATGTCAGATTTGTGTCAGCAGATGCTCTAAGCAAAATGGGCAATTTAGAAGTGATACCAACTTTAATTGAGGGGTTAAATGATTCAGAAGAGAATATCAGAGTCTTCGCGGTAACAGCTTTAAGCAAGATAAACAATCCTATAGTGATACCAGTTTCAATTGAAGCACTGAATAATTCCGATAAGAATGTCAGAGCGTTAGCTGCACAAACTTTAGGAAATATTGGCAACTCGGAAGCAATACCAGCTTTAATTAAGGCACTAAATGATGAAGATGATCAGGTTCAATACATTGCTGCACTAGCTTTAAGCAAAATGGGCAATTCAGAAACAATATCAGCTTTAATCGATGTAATAAAGTATTCAGAGCATGATGCCAGATGGTATGCAAAAACAGCTTTAATTGATATTGGTAACTCAGAAGTAGTGTCAGCTTTAATTGAGTTGCTGAATCATTCAGATTGGGGTGTCAGAGGTTTTGCGGCACAAGCGTTAGGTGAGATAGGCAACCCAGAAGCAGTAACAGCTTTAACTGAAGCACTGACAGAGGCAGATGATTATGTTTTAGAATTCGTAGCAGAAGCATTAGAAAAGATGGGCGACTTAAGAACCTTGAAACAAATTATTTATCGTTGGGATATTGATATTTATGAATCTAATATTTTTCTGCTTGCGAGAAAACTTGCCATCCGCTATCGCAAAACTAAAAACTCAGTTATTCCAGTTTATCGTCAGCGATTTAGATTTCTAGTGAAGCGCATTAGAGGAATTATTGTGATGGTAATCTCATCATTAAGAGACAAATAAAATCGTGACTATTGCAGACTCGCAATTCGCGCACAGAAAGCCAAGCCGAAACCTGACTTGATGGTTTATCCTGAAAGAATGGAGAAGACGATAAAACACTTGAGTAAAAAGATACGGTTCTTCGGTTTGTCTTATGCAATGGACGGGGGTTATAAGGAATGAAACCCTTATAGAGACAGACATTGCTGCGATTTTTATCAATTGTTGGCTCTTCTGGTTTTCGTGTGTTAATTTTTGTTATGAATTAAAGCAAGCAAACAGCTTAAGTCGAAGATGTTGAAAATTGGTAAATCCATAACTCATTCTTTTAATAAG
>JBIPMW010000264.1:0-21565 GCA_044376455.1 Crocinitomicaceae bacterium
CTATCTGGCGGTATTGCCGGGCGGCCCAGAATTGATGAATCACGCCATCCAGCAGCTACACCCGGAAGAACTGGCCGATGCCGTCGCGTCCTTCACCTACGATGCCCTAGTTTTCGATTGCCCGCCGGGCAACGAACACCTAGAACGCCTGGCGCTATTGGCCGCGACATCAGTTCTCGTGGTAACGGACGCCCATCCGCTGGCGTTGCTGGGTGCCGAGCGCGTGCTGGAAGAGCTGATGAGGAATCAGCAGAAAAAACGAAAAGGAGCCGCTCGCTGGGCGCTGGTTCAGTCGCGGATCGATTCGCGGCGCACGATGGATCGGGAGTTCGAGCAAGCCCTGGCGGAGAACTTTCCCAACATCGAACGGTTGAGGGTGCGTCAGGATACCCAGCTTTCCCTAGCTGGTGCTGACAGGACGCCCATCATGACCTACGATCCGAAAAGTCGGGGGGCAACCGACCTGATCGCTGTTGCCGAATGGGGGATCGATGAGCAGACAGAAGAGTAGCGCGGACCGCTTTCGCGCCGCACGCGCCGTAGCGCAGGGGATGGCCGAACAGGACCGCGATGTTGCCAAACAGGCCGTCCTCGAACGGGATCAAAAAATAACCGTGCCGTTGAACCAAATCAAGGGGCGTCAGGAGGACACGCGGCAACTCAACGACGGGCACGTTGCCGCCCTGGCTGAATCGATCGGGGTCTTGGGACTGCTGGAACCCTTGGTGGTCGATCGTCGGCACCGGCTGCTGGCGGGGGGGCACCGGCTGGCGGCCATCAAGCGGCTGCGGGACACCAACACGGAGGCGTATCAGATTCAATTTCCCGACGAGCTGATTCCCGTGCGGGTTATGCCCTTCGATGCCGACAACGACCCGGAGCGAGCCTTGCGCTGCGAAATCGCCGAGAATGAGCACCGGCGGGATTACACTCCAGCCGAGGTGCGCGTCCTGGCCGATCGCTTGCTCCAGGCGGGCTACACTTATCAGAATCACCGGCCGCGCAAGGGAGAAAAGACACTGGGGTCAGCCTTGGCGGTGGTCATTGGCAAACATCGCCGCACCGTCAGCCGCTATCTCAACGAATATCTGGGGGAAGAAGGCGACAGGCAAAAAATAACTATGACAGATGTCATAGTTATTAACGAGATTAAGGCATTACGAAAGCTCCAGAAAGAGATGCAAAAGTGGCAGGCGCTCCTGTCTGAGGATGCCAACACCCCCAAACGAGCCGAACTGGCCGCCAAGCTCCCGGAAATCCTCGCGCTGATCGAGGGCGTGCTGGCCGAGGCGGAAGAGACAGAAGAGCAACCTCAAACCTAAAAAAAGGGGCGTTGCCGAATGAGCAGTGGATTGGCTAAGGGGTGGCACTGGTACTCCGATGGGGGAAGCGATGTTAACGGCGCGTTAACATTCTCTCGGATTTGACCATGCGGGACATCAAAAAACGCCCTTCCCCTATCAAGGGAAAGAGCTTTGATTACTTAAGCCGCCATCGCCACCGCCTTCACCGGCAGGGGTTCCATCGGTGCGGCGCTGAATATTCTCAGTGACACGCTGTGGTTGGGAGCGTCGGTGGCTGGTGGTTCGATCCGCAGCGCGCCCTCGACGAGGAGGTAGTTTTCAGCGCGGCGGTCTCGAATGGTGTCGGCTGCCCGCCCATAAGCTTCGTAGGGCAAGGTGATAGCTCCTGCAACTGCACCATTGGCATCAGTGCCGGTGAAGTATTGGATCGTCAACAAGCCTGTGAGTAGTCCTTCCTGGCTTTCCTCAACTGTCCGAACGCGAGCTTTGAAATGTGCGTAATTCATGAATGCCTCCTAAGTGTGCTTGCCTTGTGCGAACGCTAGTTCGGGAATGGCGAGGACGCGCTCGCCCCCGCCTCTGTGGTACGTGCTAGAACGGAATCTCCTCCAGACTGTCCATGTCGGTTGGTGTCTTGGTCGCTGCCTGGGAAGCTTCCGTAGCAGTCCCCTTGCTGTTTCCCAACAGTTCGATGCGGATGGCGCGGACGACTGGCTTGAGCCGTTCCTGTTCGGTGTTCTTGTCCGTCCAGTGGTCGAAGCGCAGTTCGCCGATAATGCCGACCTGGTCGCCTTTGGTGACGTAGTTAGCCAGAACCTCAGCCTGCTTCCCCCAGGCTTCCACGGGAAACCAATCTGGCTCTTGGTTCTTGCCCGGTCGGCGTACCGCGACGTTGACCTTGGTAACGACGCTGCCTGACTCAAAGTAGCGGGTCTCAGGGTTTGTCCCCGCTCGCCCAACTAAGGTGACGGAGTTGATGATGTTGGCTAGGGTCTTGTTGTTCTGAGACATGAGAGTCCTCCAAGTGATTTTGCTCGACGACTCTCGCGCTAGCGAGGAGGGATTGCAGATTGGGGATTGCAGATTGCAGATTGATTGGCGTTGAGCCTGAGAGGTGGGGTAGCGGGAATGGCGCTCGCTGACAATTCTTTTGTCAACCGACGCCCACCCCATCTCCAATCGGCAATCTACCCTCTAACCAGCCACGTCCCTCCCGCCGAAGCAATCCGGCCGGTAACGTTCAACAAAAGCGATCGCCAGATTTCGATGACAGAACTGCCCTGCTTTCTCCCAACACAGGAGCGTCATATCAATACTGGGGTCGAGACTGTCCAGCCAGGCACGGATCTGGGGCAAGGAGCGGCGCATCTGTTCTCGATAGCGGTTGATGTAGCCTTCTATGTCGATGCGCCCATGCTTGTAGTCGGACAGGATGCTCCGCTCCGGCACGAAGATAGCGAGTTTGCCATCCACCGCTATCTTCTGCGGCTCGGAGCGAGAGATTGAGATGCGCGAACCATGAATGTTCTGGGTCTCGAAGTAGCTTGCTGAGTAAATCACGGTATCTGGTTCCTAGAAGGTCAGAGATACTGGCGCTAGCCTGGTCTATTGCCTGAAAGCAACCGTCTCCGCGTTCATCAGTTCGCAGAGGGCATCTATCTCCGCATCCGAGAGAGGCTCGATGTCCTCGGCAAAGTGAGGGAACGCATTCCGTTCGTCATCGTTCACTGTGGCCTGCCAGTGGCGTAGGGCGGCAAGGATGGTCGCCATGTCGCGGTCTGAGAGTTGATACATAAGGTTAAGGTGAGTAAATTCAAGATGTTCGTTACATAGGAAGCAGGAAGCAATACAATATGTTGATACTTGTAAATAACTAGCAACATATTGTATGATAGAAGGATGAATTACGAGAAGCACATCATCTCAAAGGCAAAGAAACTCGGGGTTATTCGACCCCGCGATGTTAATGCGCCGAGAACGGTGCTTCTGGAACTGGTCGGAAAGGGGATGCTTGAACGCACAGGTTGGGGACTGTATCAACTACCATCACTCGAAGTTTCTGAGCATCATTCTCTTGTTGAGGTTTCTGTGAGCATCCCTCACGCTGTCGTGTCTCTGCTCTCAGCACTTCAGTTTCACGGGATTGGAACCCAGAGTCCACATCAAGTATGGATTACCCTCGACGTGAGAGCACGCAAACCCCGCCTAACCTATCCGCCCCTCCGCATCGTGCGAGCCTCTGGTACAGCACTGACCGCAGGGATTGAGTACCATCAGATCGAGGGTCGCCAAGTTGCGATCTACTCAATCGAGAAGACCATTGCGGACTGCTTCAAGTACCGAAACAAGATCGGTCTCGATGTCGCACTTGAAGCACTCAAGGAGGCTTGGGTTGGTCGGCGCATGAATGTGGATGCTCTGTGGAGATACTCGGAGAGCTGTCGGGTCACTAACGTGATTCGCCCGTATCTTGAAGCAATCCAAGTATGAGTAAAGCAAGGAACATAGCAGCATCAGTTCATGCCAGACTTCTGAATCTGGCTCGGGAGCGAGAGATCCAGTTCAACTTAATCCTTCCGCGCTATGGGGTCGAGCGACTGCTCTACCGGCTCTCACGTTCCGAACATTCTTCTCGGTTTGTACTCAAAGGGGCTTCCCTTTTTGCCCTTTGGAGCGAGATGCCCCATCGAAGTACGAGAGACCTTGACCTTCTTGGTTTTGGTGACTCATCACTCGCTGCATTGGCTGCAACCTTCCGAGAGATCTGTCTGCTCGATGTTGAAGACGATGGCCTTCGATTTGATGAAACATCGGTAACGTCCCAAGAGATCAAGTCTCTCGACGAATATGTCGGTGCCAGAGTTACTCTCATGGCGCATCTGGGAACCGCACGGCTTCCCTTGCAGGTCGATATCGGTATAGGTGACGCAGTGGTACCACCAGCCGAAGATGTCACCTATCCAACTCTTCTCGATCAGCCTGCTCCACGCCTCAGAGCCTATCGCATGGAGACCGCGATCGCCGAAAAGTTACACGCAATGGCCATCCACGGAATGCAGAACACGCGGATGAAGGACTATTTCGATATCTATTATCTCTCGCGGCACTTTAACTTTGCCCGCGAGCCGCTTTCACTGGCAATAGGAGCAACCTTTAGGCGCCGAGGCAGTTCGCCGTTGGCAGAACTTCCACTCGGACTCACGGGTACATTCTCCAGCGATTCTCTCAAGCTAAAACAATGGAACGCCTTCGTTAAGAGAATGGTCAATGAATCCACAGGCCCCTCTCTACCCGAAGTCGTAGAGGCGATCGCTGGATTCATTGCTCCCATCTTAGACCTCAATTCGAGCGTCACAAACTGGGATGCTCCCGGTCCATGGAGATAAGCTTAGACGCATTTAAGTTTCCTACTCGTATCCCTATCTACAAGGCGTTCCAGGATATTAAAGTGCAATGTAAGTGCGTCTAAGCTTAGCAGATAAAAGGAAGGTGTTTGCTTTATCTGCACGTTATCTGCACACAGCAACTCTTAGGGTATGCAGATAACGTGCCGTTATTGTGCAGATATGATGCCCAAACACACCGTCTTGGTTCCCTGCCCCTTCTGCCGCTGCTTGTCCATCCGCTCGTACTGAGCGAATGCCTCTGGCAGGGACTCATAGGTGACGGAGAGGCCATCCGCGTGCCACTCTGCCACGGACTCTTCAAACCAGATACCCGCAGGGATGAGGTCATGCGAATCCGAACACCCATTGTTGTGCGAGAGGTGAATCGCAATCGCCTGGGGCAAGAGCCGCTCGAACCAGCACCTGACCTCTGCATTGCGCCCCCGCGCCCAGAGGTTAATGTGGGAGATGTCGAGTAGAAGCGGGATGTCGGTCAGGGCATCCGGCTGGGTGCAGAAATCATCGGCACAGAGCCAGTAATTCGTTGCGGGCATCACCTCCAGGCAGACGGGGATGCCGAGCAGCGATTCGAGGGCTTCTCGGTTGCGCCGTATGCCGTCGAGGGACATCTCGCTCCGCAACGGCGGGTGTACGGACAGGAGGCGCACGTCGCGGCTGATGATGCGCTGCCGGTATCCATGCCAGCTATCAGGCTCGGCGATCGAGAAGGGCAGTTTGTGTGCGCCCTCATACAGGCAGCGGTCGTGGAGGACGAGAGGGATGTCAGTCGGGATGAGCGCGAGGTCACAGCGAGTGCCCACAGCGAGTTCGAGGAAGTCGAGCGCGAGTTGCCCTTTGAGCGCTCCATAGATCTCAAGGCATTCGGGCAGCGGACGCTGCCCGATAGCGGTCATGCTCAGTCCAATCATACGCGCCCCCCAAGCTCTCTGGCTGCTGACAGTACCGCATCGCGGATCTGGGCGTTGATGGAAGCAATCTCCTGTTCGGGATGCTCAGGCCGCACCAGCTTCTCGCACCAGAGATCCTCATCGATATCGGGCAGGCAATTCTGGAAGATTAGCTCGTCCCAATCAGGATTCTCATCGCTGTGGGTGTTATTGGGGTCTAGTCGTGTTCTGAGTGCCTTCATCGCCTCATCGCTTACAAACGAGATAGCGGCGAGGGAGATGCACCTGACATATCCGCCCTCGTCGTTGTACTCGAAGTCGCCTTGAAAGGTCAGGCTCTCGACCTCCGTGAAGTCGAGCCAGAATTGCAGCAAGGTGCGCTGCGTCTCAGTGCGGTTGAGCAGGGCACTCAAGTCATAGACGGCAGAGGGGAGTTGGATGATGGGCATTTCCGGCTTTAGATCGCTTTCTTCCTCAATGTCAGTATCGTATTCGACCGCATCACCTTTGAAGTTCCAACACTGCTTGGTGGTATCGTACTCGGTGTATCTCTGATTGTGGACGTGGGCGATCCGCTCGTTGGTGAAGTCGAACGTGACCCACCCCTCGCTGCCACTATCTATCTCCCACCCCGGTTCGAGGATGTCCTCGACAAAGAGGGTGAGTACCTTCACCTCGTGCGCGGAGATGTGCGCTGCGAGAGTGGGCGGGTCATATTCAGGAGGGTCGATGTCCCCGCTATCGCCCTCCCCGTAGTATTCGATGAGGATCTTGGTGGCTCCCATTGCCTTGAGTTTGGCAAGGAGAAGCTTTAGGTTATCGGGTATCGTTTCGTTCATGATCCTAATGGGCATGATGTCGCGCCGTACCGGCGCTAGCCGCACCCTCCAGCAAAATGTTAACGCGCCGTTAACATCACTCCCGAAACTCGACCGCTACCGCTCCATCGCTCGTAAGGCGTATCGCCGTCTCCTGACCTTGCGGTAAGAGCCAGCGCAGGTGGCGGTCAACCACCAGGCGGATGCGCTCTTGGCGAGCTACTTCTTCGCAGGAGAGAATTTTGTGCGCTCTTGAAGTCGCCTCTTCCGTGAAATCCTCTTCCTGGGTCGTCCAGCTATCTGAGCTACTGTCGTCGGACGGATAGAAGAAACTCTGCTTGAGCAGTTCTACTAAGCACTCCACCTCAAGGGTGCTGGCCTTGGTGACGAAGAGTGTCACACATTCCATTTCAGACCAGTAGAATACCTCTTCAACATAGAAGGCTATATCGGTAGTAAACGAGATTGTTTCGCTAGTGCCGTCTGAATGAGCGATAGTTGCTGTGACGATAATCCCATCTGGTCTTACCTGTCCAGCTTCAGTGGCTGCCTCTTCGGGGGTCAATGTGCGCTCGCCGAATTGAATCTGAAACGTAACGTCAGAGAGTGTCGGAAGTTTATCGTACCAGGAATATCCTCGATACTTATCGCAAGCAGCTACGAGATGATGCGGTAGCTCGGCATTCTCGAATCCTCGCCAGAAGGCTTGGGCATCTGGCGGTTCTAAGTCGGCCTCGAAGACGATGGTGCGCTCTGCCACTGATACCTCTTCTGCTGACTCCCAATCATCTGGGTTTGCCGTTCTTGGGACGTATGCGCTGAGGGTTCGTGCCGCTTCGGGCAGTTCAATGCCCAACTCTTTCGCCCGCAGCCAGTCCTGATATGGCAATTGGTGAGGGATTCCGTTGCCGCATTGGAGGGCGATGTACTGATAGATAGCGCGGTGGCACTCTCGTTTGAGGTCTTCAAAGAATTGGTTTCTGACAACCTCCTTGCGGGCGGGGAGTACCAGTTGCAGGTCGGGGCAATCAATGACATCGAGCGATACGGTGAGAGTGCGGTTCCAGCACCACTCCACCCTGGATAAGTGGGTGTCGATGACGAGTCCGTGGAAGTTGATCTGAGTCTTCCAATGGTGTTCGACCACGCCGAGGGTGAGTCCTGCCCAGGAGTAACGGTATAGTGCTGCTTCTAGGAACTGCTGGCGGGGGAGTTCCTTCCCATCAACCAGCACGGGTAACGGATAGTAGAGGGCGCACGCTTCGGCGATTGACTGGTAGCTCCTGGCCTCATGCTCCGTCAGAGGAAACGAGATTCGGGTTCCTTTGATGTCATCACCCCGCTCAATCGCCACGTCCTCTTGACCGCAGAACTTGCGCTCGTTGAGGGCAATCTTCTTGCCCCAGGATTCAATGAGGCAGGTGCGACTTGCCAGGGAGAATAAACCGCAGCCTGCGGGGTCTTCACTTGCCTGCATCGTGCCATCCCAACCACTGCCGCCTAAGTCAATGGCGACGCCGTGGCGGAAGATGCCGCTGCCGTCATCGGCGACGGTGAGGTTCCTGGAGGCGGAGTCGTAGGTGATGTCCACGCGAGTAGCCCCTGCCCGGCGGGCATTCTGGAGCAGTTCGTTGAGGACATCGGTGAGGCTGGCGTTGAAGAAGTTGCGGGACTTCTCCAGCAGCTTGGGGTTGATGCCGACGCGGAAGATGTCAGGATGGGCTTGTTGGATCGTTTGAATCATGGATAAACCTCGATGATAGTGGTTCGTCCATGAGGGCGGCGCTAGCCGTGGCTGGGTGGAAGGCAAACTTTGACCTACCCAAGCTCATTTCGTAGCATCATCACGGTTTTGGAGAGTCCACAGCGCATCAAGGTGTCGAGGAGATCGCTCAGTGAGCAAGGCGGGGATCTCAGACTTCGATGTTGCTTCTTCAGGGCAGTGAGTACCTGGGCGGGATAATCGGCAAAGCACTGACTTATGAACAGGTCTGGATGTAGCGCCATCAGACCGTATGGGTCGAGCACCTCTGAGGGAAAATCCTTCAAGTTGAAGGTGACAATCGCGTCACAGCCTCCTTCAATAGCGGCAGCTACAACATGACGATCTTGAGGGTCGGGAAGTTCTAATTCTGGAATGTACTTCTCAAAATCGGTAACCAGAGCTGATGGCTGATAGGTAAGCATCAGGTTACGAGTGCGCTCTAACCGTTCCAATGACAGGTCAGGGCGATCGGCCAGCACATTCCTCATCCATTCTTCATGAATAATGGCTGACCAGCGAGGCATGAACACTCCCTCCGTACTCAGCCGCATCAAAAAATCACGCAGTGGTGCCGGATACAGGACGCAGGCATCCAACAGAGCTATGACGTGAACCATATCGTCTAATAACCCAAATCGAGGTCTTGGGCCTCGGAGGCTAACTCATCAAGGATTCCCTCCTGCCTCTGCCGTTCTGTCTGCTTGTACTGCATGACATCCTGTGCCCTGACGCGGCGATAGACACCAACCTTGCGCGAGGGGATGATGCCTTCATCCAGCAGCTTAACCAGATAGGGACGGGACACATTGAGGAGGTCTGCTGCTTCCTGAGTCGTCAATTCTGCCTCATGAGGCAGCAGTGTCAAGGCTTCACCACGGCTCACCGCGTTCAGGACATCCACAATCAAACGGAACATCCCGCTTGGGATGGCGATCTGCGTATCCTTCAAGGGAGGATCGATAATCGCAAAGGTGATCGTCTCGGGCGGATTTTCCACCACATCAGCAAAGGACTGTAATGCCCGTGTTGCTAAAGCAACGGCATCAGGTGTTGGGGTGTAGGGGGCAGTTGCTCGGGATTTGGTCATAAAACGCCATCCATTCTTAATATCTCTCTGTCTATTATTGTATCGATAAATCGAAATGGACGCAATACTCGAAGCAGACGAAACATATTTTAGCGAACGCGATACAATCTTCTATTGAGCGGTATAGGTCAATAACTGACAGGTATTGTTAATGATTCAATCATCAAGCTGAGAGCGTTTTCTCATTCGGACGATGTCTATGAACGTCATCCTCTCCCAAAAAATAGGGGAATGCCCAAACAAGCACTCCCCTACAGAACAAACAACCCTTTCAACAACCTCGTGGCTGCCAGCTATCTTCAAGCCGACAGCACCTGCGCGACGACCTGCACCAATCCTGGCTCTTCCTGTAGCAGAGCTTGGATGTTCCGCCGCAGGGTGGCGACGGGCAGGTTCTTGCCGCTAACCTTTTGAGGCAAACCAACCGCCTGACACACTTTGCGGGCGGGGCGAAGGGGCAATCTATCGAGATCGATCCCTTCAAGAGCAGCGAGATGTGCCGTGCTGGTTGACTTGCCAACCTTTTTAGTCGCCCGTCCGGTGGGTTTCCGGCGAGTTGGTGCAGAAGAGCGGTCTTGAATATCTGGGTTAGTTTCGATTGTTGGTGGCTGGCTCTCTACGACAGGAGCGTCAGCAGGAGTGATTGTTGCCTCGTCCATCAGAGCGAACGCCTCCTTAAGCTGCTGCTCGATTGGCTTTGGCGTTTCCTGTGGCGCTGGACGGTGCTGGTGGCAGCACAGAAATGAGAAGGTTGCGAAGAAGAGAAATACTTCTAAAACCATCTGCTCAAACATATCTAAAAACCTCTATCTTTTTGACGTGAACATGAGTGGAGTCATTGGTGAAGGCAGAAGGAGGCAGTCCCGATGCCACAAGTGGCACCGCCAAGCATGAAAACATGATAGCCTCGAATTAAGGCTAAGACAGAAAGGTTGTTTCCTCAATAGAGCATTTATAGCCTGAGAGGCAGTCGAACCAGGATACCCAGAGGCATCGCCAATTGTCGCTACCAACCCCTAACCAGGGTCAAGGTAAGCACGCAAGTCAGAATCTACCGGTTGAGGTATCCAAGTATTAGCCCCAATCACTCATAGGAGGAAGAAAAAGCTATGCAAGTAGTCTATGAGAATTGTGCTGGTCTAGATGTGCATAAAAAAACCGTAGTAGCTTGTGTCATCACGCCGAAGAGCAAGGGGGGATGGGAAAAGGAAATACGGACATTTAGTACCATGACCAAAGACCTGTTAAATTTGTCGGACTGGTTGACAAGTAAAGGTTGTACGCAGGTAGCGATGGAAAGCACGGGAGAATACTGGCGACCAGTGTTTAATATCCTAGAAGGAAGCTTGGAGGTGATGTTAGTCAATGCGCGGCACATCAAAGCGGTGCCTGGACGGAAGACTGATATCAAAGACTCGCAGTGGATAGCGGAACTGTTACAGCATGGATTATTACGACCCAGTTTTATTCCCCCAGTCCAACAAAGGGACTTACGAGACTTAACCCGCCATCGCAGTAACCTAGTGCGAGAACGAGTCAATTTGGTCAATCGCGTCCAAAAAGTTCTCGAAGGGGCGAACATTAAACTGGGCTGTGTCGCTAGTGATGTGTTGGGAGTATCAGGACGAGCCATGCTCGAAGCCATCGTGGCTGGAAACAGCAGCCCAGAAGTGATAGCCAACTTGGCCCAAGGAACACTGCGGCAAAAACAGGATTTGTTGGTAGAAGCTCTCGAAGGTCGGGTGCGTCCCCATCATCAATTTATCCTCGCCCAGTTACTAGGTCTCATTGACGGTATTGACGAGACGATAGCCCAGTTTGACCGAGAAATTGAGGAGTATTGCCGCCCTTTCGTCAAAGCGGTTGAGTTGGTCGATACCATTCCAGGTGTGGCGAGAAGGACGGCCGAGGTAATTGTCTCAGAAATTGGCACTGACATGAGCCGCTTTCCTAGCGCCGAACATTTAGCGGCTTGGGCAGGGTTAGCTCCTGGCAATTATGAGAGCGGTGGCAAAACCCTTTCTACCAGTACTCGTAAAGGGAATCGCGTTTTACGGGCGATTTTAGTCCAAGCCGCCCATGCTTTGGCTCGCACGAAGACTTACTTAGCTGCCCAGTATCGCCGTCTGTCTGCGCGTCGGGGCAAAAAACGTGCTGCCGTTGCCGTGGCTCATTCTATCCTGGTTATTGCTTATCATCTTATCTCTCGTCTTGAACCTTACCGCGATTTAGGTGCTGATTATTTTGACCAACAACGACCCGAAAGTGTGAAAAAACGTCTGGTTAAACGTTTAGAGAAGCTTGGTTATCAAGTTAATCTTGAGCCTATTCCGGTTGTCTCTTAAATTGGTCTAAAATACTGACAAATCTGGCTGTTATCTGAGAAGACTCCAGCCAACTGCTTTCTATGGTTTTTAAGTCGCGTTATCATTTTCAAGTCAGAGGGCAGAGGGCAGAAGGGAAATTCCTTCATCCCTTCTCACACCTACCGACCCAAGCGGCTTCCTTTGGGACTAAAGAATTGGGAGCAATTCCTCAATCCCTCTCAATCACCACCTTCTGCCTCCTGCCTTCTGCCCTCTGCCTCCTTCTGCCTTCTGCCTCCTGCCTCCTGCCTTCTTCTACAGCTTTTTGGCAACGGCAAGGAAGTGAGCCACCTCCTCTCCGGTGAGGGGAGGCTCAAGGGAACTCGCCGATACATTGAGGTTGACCGGGAGCGGCTTCCAGCGATCGCCATCTAGCTTGGCTCGCAAGCAGGCTGATGTCTCACCGATGCGGCGCAGGGTGAGGACTTGGTTGCTGGCGAACCAGATCTCGTGCTGGGCACCCTTGGCATAGCCGCCTTTGCGGGCTGCGAGGGCGTGGAGTGTGGAAGCGATAAGGGCGGTACGGTCGAATTGAATGCGCTTGGCTGATTCAAGAGCCTCACGCCTTTCGAGCGCGAGCTTGGTTAGCGAATTGGCTCGCTTGTGTGGCTCACAACTCGCTCTCCCTTCAACCCACTTCCACTCGATCGCGTGGTTCTCAGTGAGACACTCGAACCGCTCCCACAGATCTCCGTTCTTCTTCCTTGTCCACTCGCCCGTGACGGTTTTTCTCAAATATCCCGATTCACTAAAGACGCGAATGGGAAGGTCGGTACGGCAATCGAGGACTGATTTTACGCCCTCGATGACGGCGACCAATTCCATGCGATTGCTGGTGGTCTTTTCTTCCTGAGCAACACCTAAGTACTCCAGGAGCGTTTGCTCTTGGCGTTGCAGGATGAAGCCCCACGCGCCAACGGACGGATTGCCACTACGGGCTCCGTTTACAAAGACTGATAACATCCTTCTTCTACTCCGATGCGACTGTACTATTGGTCATGGGCGTTTTCTCGCCTTCTGTGGCAAGGCCGCCGCTAGGGGGCGAGATGCTTGGGGAAATCAGGAGCCTCTGAAGCTCGCCAGCACTGCGAGTTTCAGAGGCAGGCGCTCCCGTTCTAACCCGCGCTTGCACTGGTGCTGGAGGTCGTGCAGGGCGACGAGGAATCCCGATAAGTGCTTGAATTCTAAGCTCGCAACCTCTTGACTCAGGTAATAAATCTGATTGGGATTGGCGATACCGGCAAAAGCGGCAATTTCATTGCGGTCAGCCTTTCCGGCATCGAGGGCAGCCCTTACCTTGAGCCACCGTTCACACTGAGCAACAAGAGCGCCGAGGATTTCAAGCGGGTGGATATTGCGCTGAATGAGCCCTCGACAGATTTCAATGGTGCTGGCAGCATCGCCTGTTCGCAGTGAGTCCGCCATCTGGAATGCACTCTGGGCGAGGTTCGGTACTAGCACCTGGAGCGTTTCGAGGGTAACGGTAGGGGAATAAGTGGCGAGCAGTTCGAGTTCCTGCTGCATCCGCCCCAGATTGTTGCCGACCGCTTCAACGAGATAATCGAGAGAATCCGCTGTCAGGGCAAGCCCCAACGAGCGAGAGCGGCGCAGTGCTTCGGCAGAGAGTGCCTTGCAGTCCCAGTTGGGAATTAGGTCGAATTGATGGTACTGCGCTTTAGCCTTGAGTGCCTTGGCGAGCTTCGTCCGCCCGTCGAGGGATTCCACTTCGAGGATGAGCGGATTCGGCAAGTCTGGACTGATTTGCTTCATCAGCTTCTCGGACTCCGTTTTCAGAGACTTAGCGGTATAGACAGCAGCGATCTTACCGAAGAGAGCGGGTGTCATGGCTGAGGCGATCGCTTCCCCCAATTGCCCCTCTCCGAAGGTTTGCCGTTGAGCTTGCTGTTGTTTGAGGATGGCGGCGGTGGCTTCCTGGACGCGGAAGCGATCCGAGCCTGTGATGAGGTAGAGCATGGTAGATTTCTGCCTCAAATCACAGCAGGGCGAGCAGTGTGGTCAGAAACCAGAGGCTGCTATTGTGCGATGTAGCGATGCGCCGCTCGGCATCTTCGAGATAGTGGAGGCTCTGCTTTAGGTAATCCAACTCGAAGTGTCCCGCGAGTGCTGTGAGTTCTGCTCCTCTCAAGGAACTGTTCCCCTGATACTTGTCACTAGAACATCCCAGCTTCAGTGCCATCAAGTCCCCCCAGAGGGCGAGGAGTGACTCGAAGCAGCGGTAGATTTCCATATTGCGTTCGCGGATCTTCTGGGCGTAGGCAACCACTTTATAGGCATCCTTTCCGGCGATCGCTTGGGCGATGAGGTAGAGTTGTTGTGGGGAGAGGTCGCCTAGTGCTTCGTACACCTGGGCAATGCCAACTGGTTTGCCTTCAGCTCTGGTGGTTGATAGTTGGTAGAGGAGTTGGATGGCATCGCGCATCCCGCCCCGGCTGCTGGCGGCAATAGCTCGCAGCACGCCCTCTTCTACGGCAATCCTCTCACGGTGAGCAATGTCGGTGAGACTCGCTTCGATATCCCCTGTACTCATCGGTTTGAATCGCAGGTGCAGGCAGCGGCTGGTGATGGTATCCAGCAATCGGTGTTCTTCAGTCGTCGCCAACACGAATAGGGTATTCGGGGCGGGTTCTTCCAAAGTCTTGAGAAACGCATTCTGCGCCTGCGCGGTCAGCATATGGACTTCATCGAGGACGAAGGTGCGGAAGCTCCCTTGGATGGGGGAGAGCATCGAACTAGCAATCAATTCACGGATCTGATCGACTCCGTTGTTGGATGCCGCATCAATCTCGATGACATCGAAGCTGTTGCCTAGTTCGATGGCTTTACAGGCTGGACACTCCCCGCAAGGGGCCAGTGTCGGCCCGTCTTTGCAGTTGAGAGACTTAGCCACGATGCGGGCAGTGGATGTCTTCCCCGTGCCTCGCGGTCCAGAGAAGAGTACGGCATGGGGCATCTTGCCCGAACTAATCAGGTTGGACAGGCTCTTCTGCACGATCTCCTGTCCGTATAGTTCCCCGATTGCCTGGGGTCGGTATTTGAGATGCCAAGGAATGAACTGGGTCATAGGTTTGCTCCGGTATGCTACGGCAAACCCGCGATGCGCTAGCATCTGAGATGACCAGGAAGGGGGGATGGATGGCTGAAAGTATTGTGGTATCTGGTATCGGCGGGGATGAAAATCCTAATCGGACACAATCGGACATAATCGGACACAATCGGTTCAGCAATTGGACATAACAGGTGATCCAGTTACCCCTCGGTCTCACCCCCTTCCGTTCCCTCATCGTCACTCCCCGTAATGCTCTTTCCCTGTCGCTCTAGCACTTCCAGCACCTCCTCCTCATTCGCTGTCAGGTGCGCCTCAGTTGCGTAGAATTTGAGCAGGTGTACCACCAGAGCCTCATCGGAACGCTGCTCGTGGAGCTTGGCAAGTCGCCCGACGAGTTGGCGAGTCTCATCTTCTACCTCCGGTTTCAGCCCTGCAGGTTCCAAGTGTTGGGGATGCACCAGCCGTTCGCCCAGGGCTGTCTCCAGGATACAGCTAGACGACCTGACCTCTTTCACTACGGCTAGGTGGCCGCCCTGCCCTGCCAACCCCGGATTGTCCTTGACGCGAATGCGGACAACGTCATCCACGGTAAAGGGGATGGGTTTCTCTCGTGTGGCTCGCTGTTCGATTTCGAGGACGGCTTGCTTCACCGCCGCCGAGGTTGGAGTTTTCTCTCCAGCCCGCTCTACGGCAATCTGCCACGCTTCAATCTGCTCATCCTCGGTCAGTTTGACTAAGGGGCGGCACTGGTACTCGGTGGTGGGGAGCAATGTTAACGGCGCGTTAACATTTTCGCGGATGTTCTCATACACTTGGGCGGCTCCCATGAGTTGATAGAGGCGGATGCGGCTGAATCCCAAGATGTCCCTAGCGTATTCCTCGAAGGTACTGTGGGTGCTGCGGAACAATTTCCGGTCTCGCAGCTCCCGCAGTGCGACCCCGGCCTGGTAGAAAGAATCGACGATCTGCTTCTCAAGCCGTTCTCGTTCCTTCTGTTCATCCTCCGATAGTTCTGTCGGCTCTTCCGCTAAGAGATCGCCCGCATCTTCGGCGACGACGATCGCCTCTTCGACGACAATCGCCTCGACCGCTTCCACGGGAGCGACTTCAACGACCTGCTCCTGCGGCTCTGCCACTACCTCCCGAACCTTCTTGCGTCTTGCTACCACTCGAAAAACCTCTGCTGTTACAACCTGTCGCTCTTGATTGTACCTTGACCGAACTGCGGCCACTGTCAATCGCCGTGAAAATGGCCCTCCTCAGATTTGTGGATAATGTTGTCTATACATCGACATAAATATGGTGATTATTATCCATGAGCAAAGGCAAGGTAGCCGAGGCAGCATCAGAAAGAGCGGCGGCAAGTCCGCAAATATCCCCCTAAAATTCCCCCTCCGACGGCGGCAGGGGCCGCGCTAACTCATCCTCCTCGAACCAGATTAGCTCTCGCGTCCCCCGCGCATAGCGGATGCCATAGAGCCAGTACGGTGCGTCGGTGAGTACTCCCCTTTTGCTACGGTACTCAACGAGTTCCATCGCGGAGATGCGGAAGATATCGAGTTCCTCTGAGAAGTTGATGTTATTCTCCACACAGTGGTCATACTGTTGCCTCATGGCTACCTCATCGCAAAACTTGAAGGCGGGTTCTGGAATCCCGTAATCATCAAGGTGGTGGGTGTGCGGTGTGAACTCAATACAGATGCGCTGCTCTACTTCTGGTTCATCGTGACCATACTCAACGTAGGGGATGCCAAACGCTTCGATCGTCTGCCGGGCGTACATGGTTCGTTCTCCTTTTAGATCTCGAACTGTCCCGCGCTAGCGGCGAAAAAATAGGTAGGAGGGAGCAATGCTGCTCCTGTCTCCTGCCCTATCCCGCTTGCCGAACTTTCTCTATCACCTCGATCGCCTCCTCGTTGGCAGGGACGAATGCCCGCAGTCGGTGTTGGATGTACTCGCCGAATGCGCCTACTGATTTGAGCCACTGGTATTCGCTGTGACCGAGGAACCCGACGATCTCCAGGCGGCGCTGCCCGGCGACGGTGCAACTCCGCAAACTGAGACGCTCCGTGAGCCGCACCGATTCCTGGCGTTCCCACACGGCATGGAATATCTCTGGCGCAGTCAGTTTACAAGTCACGCCGAAGGTTTCAGCGACCGACTGCATCACCTCTGGCGGCACCATGCGTCCCAACAGCCTCTCTCCTGCATCAGTTTGCAGGCGATATATCTTCATGCGGCTCGGGTCGAGCTTGTTCCAGATCGGTAACAACAGCCCGGTGATCAGGTAGAAGGTGTCAGTGACAAATTCGGGAATTTCGCCCACCTCCTCATTCCATGCCGCCAGGAACTCATCCTGCCCTGCTTCCCGCCAGTGAGAGCGTTCGTAGTCCTGTCTGGCGACCTTCTCGTTGCTACTAGGGCGGACCAGGTTGACGCGGCGGATGAGAGCGCCACTGTCTGCCATGCGGCTGTTAGTGGGCAGCACCACGGCAGCGCGTTCAGAGCGTTCGTTGATGGCGAGGGTTCCGCCAAGGGAAGCCGCTTTCTCGATAGCTATCGTGCCACTGAGTATCTGAGCCTTCTGCTTGCGCTCAATCTTGACCGCATAGCTAATCGCTCCTGTAGTCGGATGGCGGTAGATCTCCATCCGTTCGAGGACGCGGAAGCTCTCTGCTCGCAAGGTTTCGACACCAACTTCATAGACTCCAGCCTCAATCGCTTCCTCAACCTTGGTGGCAATCCGCACCTCCAGTTCATCAAAGAGCCGCCGCTGGTCATCAAGGCGCATCGCCAGGCAGCGGTTCAGGAACTGGGACATCGGCGGCAAGTCTTCCTTCAAGTTCCCCTCATCGGTGGCGATCGCCAGACCCGTGATCTCTTGGAACCGCTCCAGGGAACAGCCCTCCACCTGCCCCTGGTAGAGCGCCGTATAAAGCTGGCGCAGGGCAGCCTTGGCGTAGAGGGACTCCAGGTTGTCCTCCTCTCGAAACAGCCCCTGCCCTCCCGTCTTGCGCTCTCCCTTAGTGAGGGCACCGAGGGAATCAAGGCGGCGGGCCACGGTACTCGAAAAGCGTTTTTCACCCTTGACGTTGGTCGAAATCACGCAAAATACTGGCGGTTGCTTCTGATTGCTGCGGTTAGTGCGGCCGAGTCCCTGTACTGCTATGTCCGCTTGCCACCCAGCTTGTAGCAGGTAATGGCGGCGCAACCGCTGATTGGTAGCACCCAGATCTGAGTGGTAGCTTCGACCTGTACCCCCAGCCTGAGAGAAGACGAGGATGCGCTTGCGGTCGCTCTGGAAGGCATCAGTCTCAGCGAGGTTGGCGGTAGCGCTGCGCCGTTGGAGGACGAGCCGGTCGCTGCCTTCGCGGACTTCGCGGATGATGCGCTTACTGCGCCCCGTTACTTCTGCCACCTCCTCGTGCCCGAAGTGCTGGATCAGTTCGTCTAGAGCAGAGGGGATTGGTGGAAGAAGTGCCAGCCGTTCGATCAGCTCGTCGCGCTGGCGCACCGCCTCTCGGCTCAAGACTGGGTTCCCGTCCGCATCAACTACAGGGCGCGTCCGCTCCACCCCTTCATCATCAGTCCAGACCTCGTGAAGCTGTACGGGGAAAGCATTCCGCAGGTAATCGAAGAGGTATTCTCTCGGTGTCAGATCCACCTGGAGGTCATCCCACTGGGAGGGCGGTATCTCCGCAAGCCGCCGGTCGAGTAGCGCCTCATCGGTCGAGACCAGTTGCACGACAGCCGCGTGTCCCTCGGCTAAGTCCCGCTCAATCGCCTTGATCAGCGAGGGACACTTCATCGAGGTCAGGAGGTGGTTGAAGAACCGCTGCTTTGCTCCTTCAAAGGCAGAATAGGCTGACGACTTGGCCTGCCCGTTGCGAGCCTTGCCTGATTCGGAGAGCACGTTGGTGGCAGCTAACGCTTCGCCGATGTGCTGGTGCACGATCTGATAGGCATCGGCGTACTGGTCGTAAATCGCCTCCTGCTCTGGGGTGAGTTCGTGTTCGGCGACCTCGTAGCGCACCCCCTCAAAGGAGAGGGAACGGGCCGCGTACATTCCGAGCGCCTTGAGATCCCGCGACACCGCTTCGAGTGCGGCGACTCCGCCCATCCCTACCTGGCTCAAGAAATCCTCGCGGCTGCGGAAGGGCATATCGGCTGTCCCCCACAGCCCGAGCCGCTCCAGGTAGCTTAAGTTCTCCAGTTTGGTGGCTCCCGTCGCTGAGACGTAGAGGATGCGGGCATTGGGCAGTGCTCGTTGCAGCCGCAGCCCCGCAATTCCCTGCTGGGATGCCTTCCTGACTCCCCGCACTCCCTTTTCACTGGCTGCATTCGCCATTGCGTGGCTCTCGTCAAAGACAATGGGCGCATCACTTGCACTGCCGAGCCAAGAGACGATCTGCTCCAGCCGTGATGCCTTTCCCTCCCTGCCATTGGTTCGCAGGGTGGCGTAGGTGGTGAAGAGGATGCCTTCGGAGAGGGCGATCGCTTCCCCTAGTTTGAACTTCGACTGCGGCACGATCTGATTCTCATCCCCGCCGAGTGCAGACCAGTCACGCCGCGCATCTTCGAGGAGGCTCTCATTCTTGGAGATCCAGATTGCCTTTTTTCGCCTTCTAAGCCAATTATCGAGCAGAAATCCGCTAATTTGGCGACCTTTGCCAACCCCTGTGCCGTCGCCATTGAAATAGCCGCGCCGCAGCCGCACGGCTCCTTCGGTATCCTCTGCCACCGGCACTATCTCATCAAGGGTGTCGTCAATTTGATACCAGCCTGCGAGGAACTGCTCGTGAGCGTTGCCCGCGAAGATGACTGTCTCAAGTTGTGCATCAGACAGCAGGCCATCAGTGATGGCGCGCTTCGGCAAGAGTGGCTTGTAACTGGGCTTCGGTGGTGCGATGGAGGCCATGGCGGCGGACTGGACGAGCGGTGTCGGGTGCGGCTTTGCGCCGTGAATCTTGATGGACTGCGGTTCGTAGGCTTCATAGATCCCCTCTCCCAATTCGCGCCCTGCCCCGTTCCAGTCGCTCGTCTCGTATTCCAGATCGGCAACCTCGCTCAAGTCTCCCTGCACCCAGATTGGCGGTACGTTCTTTGCGGTCAAAGGTGCTGTGTTAGCAGGAGCCGCTTTGACTGAAACAACTGGTGCTACGAGCTTGAGGGGTGCTGGCTGTGCGTGGCCTACATCACGGGGCTGTACCCGCTTCGGCACAGAGCGATCGATCTGATCGAGCAGGTCATGCAGACTCAGGCAGTCGTCGAGGATCTCCCCCCAGTCGTCGCTTGGGGTCTTATCAATGACCGTGAGCCGCGTCTCAATCGTCGTTCCGTGTTTGGCGTAGGCTCTGCCTTCAATCCCCGCTGAAAAGGCGACGTGGGCGAATTTCCGCAGTCGTTGGAAGTAATCCACCCAGTCTGGGTTGTGGGGGGAAAACCAGTTAGCAGTAATCGCCACGAGCCTCCCCCCTGGCTGCAACCGATGGAGTGCCGAGATAAGGTGCCGCCAGGTCGCCAGGGAGTTTCGCTTCTTGAAGTTCGGGCTGGCTGAAAAGGGAGGATTCATCAAGATGGCGGTCGGTTTTACCGCCTCCTGGAGATGATCATCTATCTGTTCAGCGTTATAGCTGCTCAGTGGCGCATCAGGGAACAGTTCCCGCAGATTGCGCCGCCGCCCGCCGTGAATCTCGTTGAGGACGATTCTAGCTCCTGCTAGTTCGGCAAAGATCGCTAGCAATCCATTACCAGCACTTGGCTCTAGCACCGTGTCGCCGCTCCTCAACTGCGCTGCTCTGCTGACCGCGTATCCCATCGGTAGGGGTGTAGAGAACTGTTGGTAGAGGTAGGAATCTTCAGAGCGTCGGGTGTGTGTAGGAAGTTTGGCTTGAAGCTCAGAGAGCCACTGGAGTGCTCGGTGACAATCGCCAGAGAGGATCTCCTTGCCGTGCTTTCTCACCGAGAGAACGAGTCCAATCTCTAACGCCTCATAAGCATCCTTCCACTGCCAGTGTCCGTTGGCATCTGTCCCACCTATCTCGCGGCTCATGAGCTGAGAGAGTAAAGCTGCACTCACGAGGGTTTCCTCTGCCAGAATGCGAGCGATTTCGTATCCCACTGCGACGAGCGGATTTCGCTGCCTGTCGTTTGTATTACTGTAAATAACGTTGGGTACAGCAGCGGGAAATGGCGCTGTACCGAATAGGTCTAACGTAAGTTGTATGCTCTGCATAGCTTGTCCACATCTTGTGGACTCTTGTGGCGCTAGCCATGCAGAGTTGTACAGTAACAATTTATTTGTCGTCAGTAACAAATTAATGTCGTTGTAACTAATTATTTGTCACTGTAGACAGGGTTCGAGTCTTTCAGGGAGGAGAAGGTGGCGACCTATGCTACGAAACGGTTTTCTCAACCTAGTGGACTGTTTCAGCTAAAATAGGGCAATAGCTCGAACAAGCAGAGGACATTTTAATGGGAAGAGGTCGGCGAGATAAAGTCAATCTAACAGGGGAACAAAGAGAAAACCTCGAACAAATCAGTCGTAATGGCTATGCACCGGCTAAAAAAATTCTCCACGCTCGGATTTTGCTGATGTGTGACGAGGGAGAACAGGCGAAAAGAAAATGGACAGATGAAGAAATAGCCGAAGCTTTAGAGGTCCATAGAAACACAGTGGGACGTATTCGTCAAAGATTTCTTCAAAAAGGCGAAAAACCAGCATTAGAACGGAAATTGAGAAAAACTCCCCCCACTCCGGCAAAAGTTGATGGAGCCGCCGCCGCCCAAATCATTGCCCTGTGCTGTTCGGAGCCACCATCTGGCCGAGCCGAGTGGACAATCCGACTATTAACCTCGGAACTC
>JBIPMW010000092.1:0-7567 GCA_044376455.1 Crocinitomicaceae bacterium
AGGCCACCCGCATTTACGGTGTGAGAGTCGGTACCAATCATCATTCCACCAGGGAAAGCGTAATTTTCTAAGACAACTTGGTGAATGATACCAGCTCCTGGTTTCCAGAAGCCAATGCCGTATTTGTTGGAAATAGAGGACAAGAAGTTGAATACTTCGTTGTTTTGGTTGAGCGATTCTTGTAAATCTTTGCTTGCACCTACTTTGGCTTGGATAAGGTGATCTGCATGAACAGTTGAAGGAACTGCTACGCGTTTTTTACCAGCTTGCATAAATTGCAATAAAGCCATTTGTGCAGTAGCATCTTGCATCGCGACGCGATCTGGCGCAAAATCTACATATGATTTTCCTCGTTCATAAGCTGCACCTGCCTCGCCTTCCCACAAGTGAGCATAGAGGATTTTCTCGGAGAGCGTTAGTGGTTTACCTACTACTTTTCTAGCAGCAGCAATACGTGCAGGGTAGCGTTCGTAAACGCGTTGAATCATGTCGAGGTCAAAAACTTTCATAATGCGGTTTTGTGAATTTTTTATGCGCCTCAAATTTACGGATTTAAAACTATTTCAGCTTGCTCGGTTTGCTAAAAAATATAGTTTACAGTTCAATTTTTTAAAGAAAAAATGGTCTTTCTCGTCAAACCATTATCAAGAAACTAAAAAACTTAATTTTGTGACATGCAACCAAAGCAGATATACGAATTAAAAATCCTTGATTTATCAACTGTCCTTGCAGGGCCGTCTGTCGGTACTTTCTTTTCAGAATTAGGTGCGCAAGTGATCAAAATAGAAAATCCTGTTTTTGGTGATGTCACCAATTCTTGGCGCTTAGCCAATGAACAAAACACTGACATTCAAAGTGCCTATTATTCAAGTGTCAATTACCAAAAAGAAAAACGCAAACTCAATTTTCAAGACCAGCAAGACTATTCTATTTTTCTGAAGGAGTTAGCAGATACAGACATCGTTTTAATGAACTTCAAAAAAGGTGATGACTTCAAACTAAAACTCGATGAGCAAACGTTATGGAAACATAAGCCAGGCCTTATCATTGGAAAAATAACAGGCTTTGGTTCGGATTCAGACCGCATTGCCTACGATTTAATTTTACAAGCTGAAACGGGCTTTATGTCGATGAATGGCAACCCTGAAAGCGAGCCAACCAAAATGCCGGTGGCACTCATCGATGTACTGGCAGCCCATCAGTTAAAGGAAGGTTTACTTTTGGCACTTTTGAAGAATAGTCAGCAAGGACAACTCGTATGTGTATCATTATATGATGCTGCAGTCTGTAGCTTGGCTAATCAGGCGTCGAACTACCTAATGGCTGGTCATATTCCGCAAAGAATAGGTAGTCTACATCCAAATATTGCGCCTTACGGTGAAATTTTTCAAACCAAAGATGCCAAACAAATCACTTTTGCAATCGGATCGGATCAGCATTTTGAAAAACTGGTAAATTTCCTTGGCTTTGCAGAACTAGCTACTGATCCCCGATTTTCAGCGAATATCGAGCGGGTAAAAAATAGAGCTGTACTCTTTCAATTACTAGAACCTGTCATTGCTCAAAAAACCAGCTCAGAGATCTGCTATTCCTTGATTGAATTAAATGTTCCGGTTGCCCAAATAAAAGCACTTGACGAAGTCTTTACAGAACAAGCCGCTCAAAATCTAGTAAGATCCGAACAAATTGGTACGCAACTTACCAAAAGAGTTACACAAATCGCATTTCAAATCCATGATTCGAACACCTGAAACACCGGCCGAATGGGACGCCTATTACCAATTGCGGTATGAAATACTCAGGGCACCCTGGGGGCAGGCTCCTGGCTCTGAAAAAACTTCAGATGAAGATGCGCAGCAACACTTTGCCTATTTCGATGAGCAGCAACAAATTATCGGCGTCATTCGCCTAGATAGCTGCGATGCTCAAACCGGACAAATTAGATTCATGGCGGTAGCAGAAAATGCCCAGCGTTCCGGCATAGGTCGATTACTCATGCAATTTGCCGAAGAAAAAGCCAGTGCTATAAAACTCACCAAAATAATTTTACATGCGCGTGAGCAAGCGCTTGCGTTTTATACGAAGCTGGGCTATCAATATGTAGCGCAATCTCATTTACTTTTCGGCGAAATCCAACACCATTTAATGTCCAAAGTATTAAAAGCATGACCCAAAACGAGTATGTCTTAAAAGAGTTTTACAAAATCATCACTCCAAATAAGGTGGAGCTCTTTGAGAAAATTGCAGCCCAACGCACCAAACATATAGTTGTCGCACTAGAAAATATCCAACAAGATCACAATGCCTCTGCCGTAATGCGCAGCATGGATTGTCTTGGTTTTCAAGAATTACACCTGATTGAAAAAAACAACCGCTATGAATTTCAGCGAGATATTGCACTTGGTGCAGCGCGTTGGCTAGACGTCATCCAGCACCAAAAGGAACCAGAACCTGTATTAGACAGCATTCAACTATTGCGTGCAAAAGGTTATACCATTGTCGCTACTACCCCGCACAAAGACGCCTACAACCCACAAAATTTACCACTTGAGAAACCTATCGCACTCTTCTTTGGCGCTGAAAAACATGGTATTTCAGCCGAACTCGCAAAAGAAGCTGATTGTTTTGTCAAAATACCTATGCACGGATTTACTGAAAGCTACAATGTTTCTGTTTCCGCAGCGATTCTCATGAGCGCAATACGCACCCGAATGATCCAAGAGAATATACCCTTCATTTTAAGCCAAGAGGCACAAACCGAACTGAAAATAAGTTGGTGTGAAAAAATATTAAATGGAGGGCCTGCACTTGCCGAAAAATATCGATCGGAATTTCAAAAAGATTTTTAACTTTGGTTGTATACTGAACATAAACAACTACTTATGGGAAAAGGAGACAAAAAAACGACCAAAGGAAAACGAGCGATGGGCTCTTATGGCAAAACCAGAAAACGCAAAGAGGAAACTGTCATGCCTGCTCCAAAAGCTAAAAAAGTAAAAGAAGTAAAAGAGGCCAAACCGAAAGCAGCTGCTAAGAAACCTGCTGCCAAAAAGCCAAGTACAAAAACTACAAAATGATTTTTAAGAGCTGCATCCGCAGCTCTTTTTTTTGCACCTTTGCATTGTAAAACACACCGTATAATCAATCGACATGAAACACAATTTTGGCGCAGGACCCTGCATTTTACCACAAGAAGTATTCGAACAAGCCGCAGCTGCAGTGCTTGATTTCAACGGGTTATCTATCCTTGAGGTCTCGCACCGACACAAAGACTTCGTTGCCGTCATGGATGAAGCTCTGGACCTCGTTAAAAAAGCCCTTCATGTTCCTGAAGGTTATTCTGTGGCCTACCTTCAAGGAGGAGCTACACTTGGTTTTACAATTGCAGCACTAACCATGCAGCGCAATTATAAAAAAGCGGGTTATATCAATACCGGAACTTGGGCAAGCGGCGCCATTAAAGAAGCAAAAAAAGTCGGTATCGAAGTCGAAGTTTTTGCATCCTCAGAAGACCGACAGTTCAGCTATATTCCAAAGAATTACAATATTCCTACAGGCTTAGATTACGTACATTTCACCAGTAACAACACGATCTACGGCACCCAATTCAAACAAATTCCGCAGACCTCTCACCCACTCGTTTGCGACATGTCTTCAGATATCTTTTCTCAAGAAATCAATGTTGCTGATTACGACCTCATCTATGCTGGTGCACAAAAAAATCTAGGGCCAGCTGGTGCAACGCTTTACATAGTAAAAGATGAAGTCTTAGGTAAAAGTAGTGCTAACTTCTTGCCAACATATCTCGACCTCAAGCAGCATGTAGAAAAAGAATCGATGCTCAATACACCACCGGTATTCAGTGTTTATGTTGCGATGCTTAATTTGCGACACTTGCTTGCCAATGGAGGTGTTACGGCACAAGCACAAAAAAACGAAGCAAAAGCCAAACTATTGTACGATGCAATTGATCAACTCGATGCATTTAAAGGCAATGTTACCACAGAAGACCGCTCACTCATGAACGTAACGTTTGCTCTTACGGACGAAAGTCGTGGTGCTGACTTCGATGCCATGTGGAAAGGTGCCGGTATTGTTGGCTTACCTGGCCACCGCTCGGTTGGAGGCTACCGTGCTTCCTTGTACAATGCCTTACCGCTCGAGAGTGTTCAGGTACTTGTGGATGTCATGAATGAATTTAACCGCAAAGGATAAGCCATGAAGATTCTTGCAAATGACGGCATTTCAGCACTCGGAAAAACGCTTTTGGAGGCTGCCGGACACATCGTAGTTACTGACAAAGTAGAACAAACAAATTTAGCCACTGCTATCAACGAACAAGGTTTTGACGCCGTATTGGTGCGCAGTGCCACAACAGTTCGTCAAGAAGTAATCGACACTTGCCCAAATCTGAAACTCATTGGCCGCGGTGGAGTTGGCATGGATAACATCGATGTGGCTTACGCCAGAGAAAAAGGCCTGACCGTTATCAATACGCCTGCCTCCTCCTCCCAGTCTGTCGCCGAATTAGTGATGGGTCAGCTTTTTTCAATTTCCCGTTTCTTAAATAATTCATTCAAGGATATGGAAACTCAAGATTTCTCGAGTCTTAAGAAGGCCTATGCGAAAGGAGTCGAGCTGCGCGGAAAAACACTCGGAATCATCGGTTTTGGACGTATTGGACAGTGCCTGGCTTCTTATGCGCTTGGTGCTGGGATGAAAGTTATTGCTATTGAACGCAGGGCTCGAATTCAGCCGATCACCTTGAAAATTGGCGGACAAACGATAGAAATACCGGTAAAGGTTGTGGATTCACTTCCTGAAGCCCTTCCACAACTTGACTATATCTCTATTCATGTACCAAAACAACCAAATGGCGGTGCTGTCATTGGTGAGCAAGAATTCAAACTCATGAAAAATGGCGTTCGGGTTGTCAATACTGCGCGTGGTGGCGTAATTGATGAACGAGCACTTTTAAAAGCACTTGAAGAAGGTAAAGTTGCTGCTGCAGCGCTAGATGTTTATGAAAATGAACCTCAGCCACTCGCTGCACTCTTGAGCCACCCGAAAATTGCCTGTACCCCGCACATTGGCGCTGCCACACTAGAGGCACAGGACAGAATCGGTGAAGAATTAGCAGAGCTCATTATCGCTTTTGCAAATGCAAAATAGTTTTAGTCGTTGATGATCTCGATCTGATTGATGCTGTCTCCTTGAGAAATGGCATCAATGACCTCAAGACCTGCAGTTACTTTACCAAAAACCGTATGATTGCGATCTAGGTGTGCTGTATTGTTTCTTGAATGGCAAACAAAAAATTGGGAACCACCAGTGTTTCTTCCAGCATGCGCCATTGATAAAACACCGCGATCATGGTACTGGTTTTCGCCACTAAGTTCACAATCAATTTGATACCCGGGCCCACCTGTTCCTGGCATCCCTTTAGCACCTTCTCTTGTATTCGGACAGCCACCTTGAATGACAAAATCTGGAATAACACGGTGCCACTTCAGCCCGTTATAATAACCATCTTTGGCAAGTTTGACAAAATTGGCTACAGTATTTGGTGCATCGTTTTCAAAAAAACTGACATGCATGTCTCCTTTGTTGGTTTTGATAATTGCTTTCATATTTTAATTTTTTGCAAAGTTAAGGTGATTTTTGCGCTTTTCTTGTTGAAAACTCAGTTGATAAAGCACTTTTTAACTCGGTTGCAAGCGCTGAAGTGAATGTTAAATTTGTAATGAAGCAAACCAATTTCAACATGTTCAGTTCATTTACCAAGAAAAAATTGACCGACAACCAAGTTGCCAACGTATTCATCAATGGCATCTTTGATAGCGTTGACAAAGGTTTTGCTGAAGTTGCCGCCATGATCAACGAAGACAGCGCTTTTATTCGCTCTCCGCAAATTGCACCCTCAGACAGCGGCCACTTCGGCCTGATCATTATTGTGGGCAACCTTTCTTTCTTAGAAAGTACTTTTGAACCAGACCAAGCAGCAAGGGTCGAGCAACTCATATTTGAAAAATTAGCGCGGGTTTATGAAATGGAACTCTATGCATTTCAACAAATGATCCGAGATTACCAAAGCTTCATCATGCGCGTCAATCATCCATCCAAAAACTGGATTTACGGCATGTCAAAGGCAATCTTTCACAAATACGAGCTCTACGAATACCAAGACGAGTATTTCAAAAAGATGCAGGCACCCAATCCGTTGTTTCTCAAACGCATGGATGAAGTTGTTTCTAATTTTGTTTGGGACTGGGATGCCTTTTTCAAAAAATTCCGCCTCTAAGTATTTTTATTGCTTTTTAGTCTATCAATTGCTCTTCAATGGCGTGAATGGGTTTTCTGAACACAATCTTGCCGTCAAACATATCCATCACAACGTTTTGAGTTTTGTCTACGGTTTGGGCAAGCAGCGCTTTTGACAACTCATTGAGCACCTGTTTTTGAATAACTCTTTTGACTGGTCTGGCGCCAAAAAAAGGATCATAGCCAAGTTCCAAAATATGATCGAAAGCTTCCGGAGTAACAACTAAATGCACTCCTAAATCTTTGAGCTTTTCCTTGAGTGCTTTTAACTGTATCTGAACAATTTCGGCGACATTGCTTCTAGTTAGCGGCAAGAACAATATTTGCTCGTCAATTCGATTTAAGAATTCTGGCCTGATATTTTGCTTGAGCAACTCGAGTACTTCTAATCTGGTCGTTTCTGCAACCTCAAGATAGTCGCTTTCTTTGACTTTTTCAAAACGCTCGTGAATCAATTGTGATCCTAAATTAGAGGTCATAATAATCAAGGTATTTTTGAAATTGACCAACCTACCCTTGTTGTCTGTCAAACGGCCATCATCGAGCACCTGCAACAAAATATTGAAGACATCTGGATGTGCTTTTTCAATTTCGTCGAGTAAGACAATTGAATAAGGTTTGCGTCGGACGGCTTCAGTGAGTTGCCCACCCTCTTCATAACCAACGTATCCTGGAGGCGCTCCTACGAGTCTACTCACTGTGTGCTTCTCTTGGTACTCACTCATGTCGATACGCGTAAGAGCGTTTTCGTCATTAAATAAATAGGCCGCTAGTGCTTTGGCTAGTTCGGTTTTACCCACTCCGGTTGTACCCAAGAAAATAAAAGAGCCAATCGGACGCTTGGCATCCTGCAAGCCAGCCCTACTTCTTCGGATGGCATCTGAGAGCGCCACAATTGCTTCTTCTTGCCCAACCACACGCTTGTGTAATTCGTCTTCTAGTCGCAATAATTTATTGAGCTCGCTCTCCAACATTTTACTCACTGGAATACCGGTCCATTTGGCTACGACCTCGGCAATTTCTTCAACAGCAACCTCTTCTTTGATCATTTTGCGCTCGCCTTCCATCTGGACTTGCGCTAACTTCATGCCCTCTAAACGCTGTTCTTCTTCTTTGATTTTTCCGTAGCGCAGTTCTGCCACCTTACCATAATCTCCATTGCGTTCAGCGGCATCGGCTTCAAACTTCAATGCCTCTATGAGCTCTTTCGTTTTTTGAATGCCGTCAATGATGTCCTTTTCTGCTT
>JBIPMW010000408.1:0-7541 GCA_044376455.1 Crocinitomicaceae bacterium
TCGTCGATTCACACAACGACAAGACGGTACGCAACGTCTTTGGCTCGATTCGCAATATCGTCATCGAGGGCGATGAGCTTCTAGGCTTGCCTGATTTTGCAAGCGATCCGGACAGCCAGATTGTCGCGACAAGATACACCGAAGGCCACCTAAATGACTTCTCAATTGATGCACAGATCCTAGAGCGTCAATTCGTAAGGGAAGGCCAAACGTACACCACCCGACAAGGCAAGGTGATTGAGGGTCCAGCGGAAATCGTACTCCAATGGGAACCTCATAACGCTTCGATTTGCGCAACGGGCGCAGATCCGAATTCTACTGTTCGCAGGTCTTACGACCAAGAAAGGGTTGAGAGAATGGACGATAGCCTAATGGCAACGTTGAAGGGTCTTGGGTTGCCTGAGGGCATGACCGACCTTGAACAGATTGTGATTTTCCTCGCAGGTAAAGCAGCAGGCCAAGCCGGTTCTGACGCGGCTCCGATGGGGCAAGTTGAATCGATGGCAGGCATGGAAAAAGAGCCCGAAGAGACTATGCGGGCCGAGCATGTCGAGCCAGCCGAAGACACCGAAAAGAAAGTCGAAGCCGAAGTTGCACGCCAACTCAAGGCAGCCGACGACCGACGCAAGACAATCGTTGCTCACTGTACGCTTGCAAAGCTTGAGCGTAGCTTTGCAGACGCTTTGATCGACGATCCAAATGTGACCGTTCAGGACGCTCAAGAAAGGATCATCCGAAAGATGGCCAGTCAACCACTAGGCGGGGCCGTCGAGGGCTCGCACATCGGCTTTGGTGAATCAGAGCAAGACAAGTTTGAAAACGCGGCAAAAGCCGGGTTTACTAAGCGATGCTTCCAAGGCACCGTAAAACGAACGGCCGCACCCAAGGCAGAAGGGGCAGACCATTTTGCCAACCTCGGCGTCTATCGGCTTGCCGAAGCTTGCGTGCGTCGAATGGGTGTTGACCCTGAGAAGCACACCAAGAAAGACATCGCACGAATGGCGATGGGACACGCGCCGACCCTTAACACGGTCAAACGCGGTTTGGCCGATGCGTACCACACAACCGGATCGTTTCAAAACATCCTGTTTGATGGGCTCAACAACACGCTTCGAGCGGCTTACGAAGAGGCCCCTTACACTTGGTCCTCTTGGGTCCGGCAGCGTCAGAGCGTCGAAGATTTTAAGGATATCCACGCTACCCAATTGAGCGAATTCCAAAACTTGGAAGTTGTTCCCGAGGGCAAGGAATACCCTGAGAAGAAACTCAGCGATCGACGCAAGACCTACAACATCGACAAGTTCGGCGCGAATTTCTCGGTGACATGGGAAACGATCATCAACGACAACCTTGACGCATTGTCTCGCATCCCATCGATGCAAGGCGTTGCGGCTCGGCGTACTCAAGAGCAACTTGTTTACGACACGTTCCTCTCGAACCCAATGATGCCCGATGGCGTCGTCTTGTTTTCCGCTTCTCACGCAAGCGGGCGAAACATTACCGCGACCACGGCAGCGGCTCCAAGCGAAACGACGCTTGACGAAGCCTTTGAACTGATGGCCAAGCAGAAGGGATTGAACGGCTCGGTGCTGAACTTGGTCCCATCGGTGTTGCTCGTACCTCAGCGGTACGCATCGACGGCTCTTCGGATCACCAACAGCCTTTCGTTCGCACAGACCAACGGCAACGAGGGGATTTCCAGCCTCTACGGGGTCAATGGCGTTCGACCGTTGCAAGTTGTTGCCACGGCGTTGCTTGACAACAACAACGCGACGAACTGGTATCTGATCGCGTCGAATTCGGTAGTTGACACCGCCGAAATCGTCTTCTTGCAAGGCGAAGAATCGCCAGTGCTTGAAAACGAATGGACGATGCTCAGCGACAAGTACGACTTCAAGATCCGTCAATCGATGGGTTGTGCGATGATCGATCACGTAGGGTTCTACTCGAACCGCTAAGCGATCGGATGATTTATAGCCCCTGGGCGATTACTTGGGGGCTTTTTGGGACGGAAACAAAATTCACAAAACAGGAACATAAGAACATGGCAGGCATGAAAGATTTCAAACCGTATTTCGATGACTTCATCGGGCCAGCGGTATCCTTTCCGACTTCGGCAAACATCGCTTCTCCTTGGGTCTATACGATCACCGGGGCGGCTCCTCCGACAGCACAGCGGAACAATGATCGAAAGGTCTTGACCCTTACGAGTGCGAGTCAGATTCAGATCCTCGGCGGCGGTCACGGCGATGCCCTGGCGTTCGACGTCGACGACGTTCAGCGGGTTGTTATGCGGGCTCGAATCGGGGCATCGACCTTCACCAGCGGCTCGATTCTGGTATTCGGTCTCGGCTCGGCTCGAAACGATACCGCCGACGACGTAGCGGCTAACGCTTGGTTCCGCATGGAAGGGGCCAACAGCACGACGCTTGTTTATGTAGAGACCGATGACGCGGTACGAGACAATAACGACGTTTCGACGGGCGTGACCCTTGGTACGACTTACAAGGAATTCGTCATCGACTTCACGGGCGGCAAGCAGGACGTAAAGTTCTACATTGACGGCCAACGAGTCGCAGCCTCGACGACCTTCGATATGTCGGGTTACACGGCAGGCCTTCAGCCGATTGTTCAGCTCCAAAAAGCGGCAAACACGAACGCCGACGTTTTCGAGATGGATTACATCGAAATCGATGGCAAGCGGGTCTAATCCGTGAGCCTTCACGATACCATCATCGAGGATGCCAAGAAGGTTTTCGCCAACCCGCAAGACTTCGCCGAATCGGTCGTTTACTACAAAAGAAACGGTCGGTCAAGGAAGATCAACGCGGTAGTTGAGCGAGAGGATTCTTTGCAGCTACCGGAAGCCTCTGACCTAGTAACTCCGCTTTTCAGGGTCAGGGCTCCGAACGATGAGGCCGAAGGTATTGCAAGCGATGAATTAGACCTCGGCGGGGATCAAATTGGACTATCTCCCCGAGTTGGCGAACCAGCGGAGCGGCGGTCTATTGTTCGGCTTGTTGAGCATGATGAAGGGATGTTGGTTTTAGAGTGTCGCTAGCAATCATCGAGTTAATCGCGGTCGAATTAGAAACCAGGCTATCCGCTATGGTTGGCGATTCGACTACGTACCCAACCGATGTTCAAGAAGTCAAGCGGCCTACTCGATTTGCCAACTACACGCCGATAGATCGCCAAATCATCATAACTCAGGGAGTCCAGAATGAGGTTCCCGAGCTTTCCTGCCCGGGCAATCCTCCGGCGGTGGCACTGGCTCAGCAGTTCAATATCCGGCTGGTTTTGATGCCTTCGGAGCGAAGCCAAGACGCAATCGACACGCTACTAAATCAATTCGGGTCAGATGTCCGCAAGTGCATTTGCACCCCGGCTAGCTCTTGGCACACGTTCGACGGCAACGCTTTGTTTGCTACCTTCGGGACCAAGATTAACTTTACATCCGACGGCGGTATCGACGGGGCAAACATGCAGTTGATTGTGACCTATCGAGTCGATGAAGACGATCCGACGGTGAGGCGATGATAATCGACATCCAGGCACACGAAGAAAAATCGAAGCTAGCAGCCGAGCGGGTAATCAACTACGCCGACGGACTAGAGAAAGCTTTTAGCAATCGCATCGAGGAAGCCACCAAGGAAACAAGGCGGCGAACCGAACGCGAAATACAGACAGCAATGGCCGTCGAGCGGGCCGAGGAATTGAGGGCCTTTTGCGTCGACGAAAAGCTAATCGACAACGTACTGGCCAAGGAATCGATTCTGAAAATCGACGACACGTTTACCGTACCGCTTCGGGCATTCAAAGCACGCCAAACCGTCGAAGGCGTCGAGATTGAATTCGTTCGAGGCACCCCGGCGATGGTATTCGATGGGGCTTTCGGGCCGAAGATTCCGAAGCTCGGCAAAAACATTTACAAGCGACTCGGGCGGGCTCGATTCCCAATCCAGAAACTAAGAGACTTGCAAGCAACCAAGATCGAGGGCGTCAAAGATGCTTTTGATCGCGGGGCGGCTCAAGCTAAATCGATAATGACCCGCAAGCTCAAAGAAGCCAAACAGGACGCAAACGACATACTCGGAAGGGACAAATATGTTACTTAGAAAAAAGACCGTTTTGGGTGCTAAGATCGAATCGACCGTAGGGACAGCCGAAACCATCGCGGCAGCGGATTGCACGGTCAATGCTTATGACCTTACGATTAACCCCGAATTTCCTTTTGAGGAGCGACAAGGGCAAGGCGGTTTCGGTCGCTTGTCGTCCGTTCCAGGGGCCAGAATCGGCAGGGCTACATTCTCGGTCGACTTGGCCTATGATGGTTCGGCAGTCCCGGCATGGGCCAGCACTTTCCTCCCGGCTTGCGGTGTGGTTCTCTCGACGGCAACCTACTTCCCAAAAACCGAAGTTCCGGCATCGGGCAGCAGCGTAAAGACCCTCACAATTGCGGGGTTCTTCGATGGGGTCCGGCGGCGTATTTACGGGGCGGTCGGCAATGCTCGATTCATTCTGCCGACTGGGAGAATGGGCCGGGTTGAATTCGACTTCCAAGGCGTCTACGACGACGAAGCAGACGCGGCGATTCCAAGTTCGATCAACTACGTCAACACGCTACCGCTTCGCGTTGCAGGCGGTGCAACGTCTTGGGCGTCGACGAACATTTGCCTTGAATCGGCAACGATCGATCTAGGCAACGTGATTACCGCCCGGGAATGCTCAACCTCGGCGGCAGGGGTCGATAGCTTTGTTGTCACGGATCGCAATCCGCGAATTACTGGCAATCCTGAATCCAAGTTGATTGCCACTCAAAACCGATACAGCCAATTCCGCGACGGGACAGAGGCTAGCCTTTCGTTTACCATCGCAGGGCCAACGACCTCAACGCTTGTCTTTACAGTCCCCAAGGCCCAGCTAGTAGCCAAGCCAATGGGCGAGCGAAACGGTATTATGACCGATCAACTCGAATGGCAAGCAAACAAGAACGTAGACGCTTCGGACCAAGAATTTTCAATCGCTTTCAACCATGCAGCCTAGTACATTCACAGACAAAATCGACGGGTGTGATATTGAGTTTACCTTGAATCGCCTCAAGTTCCGAAAGACCGAACAGGTCTTGGGGCTTATCAGCGATTTCAGGGAATCGACTGAGCCAAAGAAGCAGATGGCAGTAATCCGCGAAGCCGTCTCGATTTGCTTGGCCGGTTGGAGTCTCGACAAGCCCATAAGCGATTGGGACGAAGAAATCGAAGTTGCCGACGCGGTGAAGCTTGTCAGTTGTTGCCTGCGCGGCAACTCGGCTAGCGAAGGTGATAAAAAAAAATAAGGACAGCCGCATTCATCCGATGCGGCGAACTATGCAAGTCTTGCACTCGAAATCAATGCAACAACAAGCCAAGCAACGACCTCCCGTTGATGCTAGCCTGTCCAGATTGCGACGAATCTGGGTGCGATGCTTGCGATGGTCGAGGTTATTTTGAGATTGTCGATTGCCCAAAGGATTACGTAGGGCATCGAGTCAGTACAGCGGCTAACCTTGCGGCTTGGGTCTCGAAAGGGGTCTTGCCAGAGGCAGGCGGGATTTACGATCAAGACGCTTGGTTTGTTTCGGTGCAAAATGCACTCGAAGCAGACGTAAACCGAATCGAAGAACAAAGGCGGAAAAATGGCTGACGTGGAAGTGACACTTGGAGCAAAAAACGAAGCTTCGGCGGTGTTGCGTCAGTTCTCGACCGAAGTGACGCAAACGGCTCAGCAAGTCGAATTTTCGATCCGTGGCCTAGCTCAATTGGCAGGCGTGACGGCAGCGGTGATTGGAATCGTCGAAGCGGGGCGGGCCATTGTGGGCTTTGCATCGTCTTCGGTCGCAGCGTTCGATGACCTTAACCGCTCATCGATCAAACTTGCCGAGACTGTCGCTCTAATCCCAGGGGCAGGCAAGGCGGCATCGGATGAAATGGTCAAGGTTGCCAATAGCCTTGAGCGACTGACCAACGTCGATTCGGGACGCATTCAAGACCAAATGGCTCAAGCATTGCGGCGCGGCGAAACCACTGAGCAAGTAGACGACTTAGCGAAAGCGGCTTTAGGTTTATCGCGAGTATTCGATCGAGACCTATCCTCTGGCATGAGAATGGCCGAAGACGCGGTTAAAGGGAACTTTGCAGCGTTCGAGGGGCTTATCCCAAACATCAACGAACTAGCCACAGCAGAAGAACGGCTTGCGGCGGTCAGTGAACTGGCCACCAAGGGGCTGTTGAATAAGGCTGAGTCGGCAAAGCACGCAACCGAAGCAAGTGACGCGCTAAAGGTGGCGGCGCACAATCTTTACGAGGCTTTCGGGGCTTTGCTTGCCCCGGTTCGAGATGTTGTCTATCGAGGCTTTGCGGTTGCCTTTGAGTTTATTCAAAGCTCGATGATTCCGGCGATGGATGATTTTGCTCAGCATGGCAGAGACCTAGCAAACACGATGCAAGGCGTAAGCCAGACAATTGCCGAGGCTTTCGTGACCGGATTTACAGCGGCAGAGATCGCGGTGTTCAGGTTCGAGGATGTTCTTGAGGTTATTTCGGCGTCGGTACTGCTTTCGGCGAACAAAATCTACAACGACGTAGTGTTCGTGTTCGACGGCTTGCTGGCTAGGGCGAATTGGTTTGTTGACGCATACGCAAAGCTCCTATCAGGGCGGTTTACCTTCGAGGATGTCCTAAAGGAAATGCCAGCCTTTGGCGAAAGAGTGGTAACCGAAACAGAAAAAAGCTTGCAAGCAATCCTCGATGAATCGGTCGGCAGCCTTACCGAAGATTTCGACGAAAAGATCCGAGAGCGGCTAGCGGCATTGCAGGACGCGATGAAGCTAGAAATTGGCATCGACCTAAAACCAAGGGCCGGGGCGGCCAGTGCGTTACAGGATCAGATCCGATCACTAACAGCCTTTGAATCGCGGGTGCTTGTACGAGGCCAGACGGATAGCCCAATCGATAAGCTAGTCAAAAACACGGCGGAGGCTAGCAAGCTACTCTCGAGCATTGACGGAACGCTAAAGAGCCCAACGGAAGCCCCGAAGGAACAATTCCAGCTACAGGAGATCCGCTAGATGCTCAACGATAAAATCTACAGCGTTGATCTTATGTGGAGCGGTCTCGGAGGCGATATCTCCATTACCGACAACTTCCGGCGGGCCGATGCGCGATTGCAAAAGGTCTACCAAGTATTTACAACCCCCGACGCAACCTTAAACGACGTTTTGCAAGCCCCTGGAATCCCTGCGGCTGGATCATCGTTCGGCAATGGCTTTGATTTTGTATTCGCAGTCCAGGCAAGCCCGAAGAGGCAGAGCCCGGTTTATTGGATCGTCACAGTACCCTATGAGGGCGAAGTATCCTTCGGATCCGGCGGGCCACAAGGCAACCAAAACAACGGCGTACAAAGCCCATTGCTAGCCCCTGCGATTATCGATTTTGATGACGTAGAAGAGGAGCTAGAAATCGATGAGGATTTTGACGGCAATCCTTTAGTGACAGCCAACGGCG
>JBIPMW010000093.1:0-7515 GCA_044376455.1 Crocinitomicaceae bacterium
TCACGGGCTACGCGCATCAATTCTAAATAGAAAGCTAAATTGTGAATAGTAGCGATTTGAATGCCTAAATATTCGCCTGTTTTAATGAGGTGACGCAAATAAGCTTTGGTGTATACTTGATCTACCCAAACCGAACTACTCGGATCAAGTGAAGAGAAATCCTTGGCCCATTTTTCATTTTTGATATTGATGGTACCTTCCCATGTATACAAGAGCCCGTGTCTGGCATTTCTGCTCGGCATCACACAATCGAACATATCGACACCCAACGCAATGCTCTCTAATAAGTTAATTGGTGTCCCAACACCCATCAGGTATCTTGGCTTGTCTTTTGGTAGGATATTACATACGAGGTCCGTCATTTCGTAGAGGTCTTCGTCGGGTTCACCGACAGAAAGCCCACCAATAGCATTTCCGACAGCGTCAAATTCTGAAATAGCATGCGCTGAAGCTTCTCTGAGGTCTTTATAGGTACTACCTTGTACTATTGGAAACAGTGCTTGCTCATAACCGTATTTAGGTTCAGATTCATCCATTGCTGTAAAACAACGCTTTAACCAACGGTGCGTGAGGTGCATGGATCGTTTGGCGTAGGCATAATCACAAGGATATGGCGTACATTCATCAAATGCCATGATGATATCAGCACCTATGCTGCGTTGAATTTCAATGGCGCGCTCCGGCGTGAAAAAATGATAACTACCGTCAATGTGCGATTGAAACTTAACGCCTTCTTCCTGAATTTTTCTGGATCCGGAAAGTGAATAGACTTGATAGCCCCCACTATCTGTTAAAATGGGGCGTTCCCAACCAATAAATTGATGCAAACCACCTGCAGCCTCGAGTACGTCGGTGCCTGGGCGCAAGAATAAATGGTACGTATTACCCAAAATAATTTGTGCATTGATATCATCGCGCAATTCTTGCTGATGGACACCTTTTACAGAGCCGACTGTGCCAACCGGCATAAAGATTGGCGTTTCTATAGTGCCATGTGCTGTATGGAGCCTTCCTAAGCGAGCATTGGTGTGCGGATCTTGATGTAAAAGGTCAAAGTGCATAAAAATGTTGAAAAATACCTGAGACAAAGATACGCGTATTTGATTTGACTGAACATCTTTGTAGTCTACAGATGGAACTCATACCCGAATTTAAACTAGACTACTGGACACTCTTATTTGTGTTACTTTGCTTGCTGGCAAGTATTCAACTATTTTACACCTTTCATTTTTATGCGCGCTGGGCCTTTTTCAAAAAGAAAAATAGCAACAGCCAAGGGCATTTCCCACCTGTTTCAGTTATTATTGCTGCGCGCAATGAATCCGATAACCTCTATGAAAATTTGCCGCATATTTTATGTCAAGATTATCCTGATTTTGAAGTAATTGTAGTCAACAATCAAAGTATCGACGACAGCAACTGGATCCTGATCGCTTTTGCGCGTCAGTTTCCACGCTTAAAAGTAGTAGAGCTCAGTAAAAGCCCACACCTCAGACCCGGTAAAAAACTTCCAATTACGCTTGCCATCAAAGCGGCAAAACACGAGCATTTTGTTCTCACCGATGCGGATTGCAAAACTGCATCTAGCTCATGGTTAAAAGAAATGATGTCGGCTCGTACCCCACAACAAGAACTTGTCATTGGCTATAGCCCATTTTCGAAAGAAAAAGGTTTCTTAAACCGCTTGGTACGCTATGACAACACCTGGCTGGCTGCTTCTTCAAATGCCTACGCATTAGGCAACTTGCCTTATAAAGCCAATGGGCGTAACATCGCCTACAGCAAACAACTTTTCCAAAAGACCAACGGTTTCAAAAACCACTATGCCATCATCCCCGGTGATGACGACCTCTTTTTGAATGATGCCATGCGTTATACAAAACCAGCGCTTTGCACCGAAGCCAATTCTTTTGTCCATGCACATGCACCAAAAACCTGGAGTGCATGGTTGCGTCAGAAGGCTAAACACCATGCTACTGCTGCCCGTTACAGCTTTATTAAAAGACTGTTGTTAGGAATCTATCCTACGAGTGTGGTTTTACTATGGATATCTTTTGTTGCTTTGTTGTTCAATAAAGCTTTCCTTCCCTTAAGTGGCGGAATCTTTTTGAGCACTTTGGTCATTAAGTGGTGGTTGCAGGGTCGTGGTTTGAATAAATTAGGCGAGAAAAAGCTCGGTTTATTTTTCCCATTTTGGGACCTACTGCACAGCATATTAATGCCAGTCATTTATTACATATCCGAAAGGCAAAAGTATTACCGATGGTAGAAAACGAGCACTTATCAGAAAAAGCCAAACAAGATCTTCATCTGGTGACGGCAGCCAGAAACGGCAGTCAAAGTGCCTATGCCGAGCTCATGGATCGCTACCGCGATTCTATTTATTTTATGATGCTCAAAATGGTTAAAAATCAAGACGACGCCGACGACCTGACCATCGAAGCTTTTGGCAAAGCCTTTGCACGTCTAGACCAATACTCACCGAGCTTTGCTTTTAGTACATGGCTCTTTAAAATTGCCTCCAATAACTGTATCGATTTTATTCGTAAAAAACGCATCGAGGTGACATCCATCGACAGAGGTATTACCACCAATGACGGAGAGCGTATGCGCATCGATGCCAAATCTCAGACACTAAACCCCGAGGAGAGCATTATACACGGCCAAAGATTGGTACACATGCGCTTATTAGTAAGTAAACTCAAGCCAAAATACCGTGAGCTTGTCGAGAAGCGTTATTTCGAGGAGAAAAGCTACGAAGAAATCGCAGAAGAAATGGACCTCCCATTGGGCACGGTGAAGGCGCAACTTTTTAGAGCACGCGATTTCTTGGCAGCCATGATGGAAAAAACCAAAGACCGTATTTAATGGAGCTATTTGAGCGCTATTTTCCTGAACTCAGTACTGAACAGAAAGCACAATTCGCCAAAATTCCAGCGCTCTATGAGCACTGGAATGCTCAAATCAATGTCATTTCAAGAAAAGATACTGCGCATTTCATGGAAAGACATGTTTTGCATTCATTAGCAATTGCTAAAATACAACAGTTTCTTCCCGGAAGCTCCATTTTAGACATCGGTACAGGTGGTGGCTTTCCTGGTATTCCGCTGGCAATTTTGTTTCCTGAGGTTGAATTTCACCTTGTTGACTCCATTGGAAAAAAAATTAAAGTCGTTCAGGAAGTTGCCGCAAGTCTTGGACTCAAGAATGTAAAAGCAACACATTGTAGAGCAGAACAAATCAAAGATCGCTATGATTTTATCGTGAGCAGAGCCGTAACTCAGATGCCCGTGTTTTTAACATGGGTTAAAGGCAAAAGCAAGCCAAAAAATCTACACGAACACAAAAATGGCATCCTTTATTTGAAGGGTGGTGATTTAACGGAAGAGTTAGCCGGCCTCAAATACCCGATCAAACGCTATCCAATTTCAGCATTTTATCAAGAAGAATTTTTTGAAACCAAACAAGTGGTTTACGTGCAGTTAGTTCCTTAGTAAAGGGAGTTTTCAACTAGTTTTGATAAAGCAGTGCAACCGCATAAGCTTTGATGGCGCGTTTTTCTCCAAAAGAATCTACTTTTTCATGAGTAGTGGCCTTGATACTTATTTCGTGGTGCTCTAGCTCTAGGATATCGGCAATGATTGCCTGCATCTGAGGAATATGAGGATTCACTTTAGGTGTTTCTAAAATGACCGTCGCATCGATATTTACAATACCATAACCTTTCTCTTTTATCAGGTCGTAAACGCGCTGCAGTAGGATTTTTGAATCAATGCCTTTGAATTGTGGGTCTTGGTCAGAAAAATGAAAACCGATATCACGGAGTGCCAAGGCGCCCAATAGCGCATCGCAAATGGCATGTAATAAAACATCGGCATCTGAATGGCCAACTGCACCAAATGGGGCATCTAGTTGCATGCCACCAATCCAAAGTGGGTAACCTTCAGCTAGCTGATGGACATCGACACCGTAACCAATTCTAATATTTGGTTTCATGTTTAATTTCCTCCGAGATTCAGACGCAATGTAAAACGAAGCGTGTTGGCAAGAGGGCTCTGGCGACCATTCAGCGAGGCCAAATAAGAGAAGTCTATGGAGAACATATTATATTTTAAAGAAGCACCTAAGTTCAAAAATTGACGGTTTCCTTTGCTTTTGTTTTCATAAAAAACACCACCTCTGAGCGCAAGTACATCGCTGTACCACCACTCTACACCACCGGCAATATTGATTTCAGCAAGTTCCTCTTTTAAACGCGTACCCTTTACAACTTCATAACTACCATCGGCCAATTGAATGTAATCACCATTTTCGTCTTTTGCTAATACACCAGGTGCGTCGTAAAATGATTGCAATATAGATTTCACAACACCTACATCACTGCTCATGCCAGCAAGCATCACGTATTCACCATTTTGCACTTGATAAAATGCAGGCGTAGGAACTAACAATCTTTGCAGGTCTAAAGAGAACGTTACTTTATTGTATTCGTCAAATTCTGCCAAGAAACTATTGCCAATTTTGAGGTTCATCGGGATGAAATCTCTTCTTGATAATTCGGAATAGGCTACTTTATTACCAATGTTATTGATGGTAAGGCCAAAGGTATAAACACCATCTGTATTACCAAGTTTAGCGTCGTCATTGTAATAACTGAATGAAAGATCTGAAGCTCCAACCACACCAGGTTTTGTATTGACGCCGGCAACAGTTAAACCGCCTGTAAGGTTGGAATAGGCAAACTTGCCATTTACACCGATACTGAATTTTTCAGCCAACTTAAAAGCATAAGCACCAGTTAGTTCGAACTCGGCAGGTTTGTCTTCACGCAGTACATCACCATTAATGTCAGTAAATGTGATTTCTCCGAGACTGAAATAACGCAAAGCGCCACCAATCGTGTGGATCTTATTAATTTGCTTATAACCTGCTAAATAAGACAAATGGATGTCGTTGGTGAGTTGGCGCAACCATGGTGTATAAGACAAACTCGCTTCTGATTTTTGCTTTGCAAAACTTAAGATGGAGGTATTCCAGTATATAGAAGTAGAGCTTGCGCTCAATGCTGTTCCGGCATCGCCCATACCACCAGCTCTTGAATCAGGGGTAATAGCCAAAAAAGGCAATGACGTCGTAATGGTATTGAGCTGCAGATCGTTGTCGGTAACTCCTGAACCGCCCGTTGGTTGCGCCCAAGCGTTTGAGGCGACATAAAACAGACCGCAGATAACTTTAATTGACAGGAAAAAGATTCTTTTCATAGGAGGGGTAAAGATAGGAAATTTCTATTTCAACAAAACAAGTTTTTCGGTTTGCTCTGCAAAGGCTCCATCTGGAGTTTGAATGCTGAGTCTGTACAAATAAGTGCCTCTGGCGAGTTCATCACCAAAATCATCTCGACCATCCCAAAAAATACCCGAAACCCTAAAGCCAGCCGTAGGTACTTCTTGTTGAATAGTTTTCACTAAACGTCCGGCAACCGTAAATATTTGAACTTGGACTGTTAAACTTGAACAAGACTGATTGTGTTCGAACATGAATTCTGTTCGTGTTGTAAATGGATTTGGGTAGTTGAGCACGTGCTCGAGGGTCGGTGTTTCTTTTTGCTGAACAACAAATTCGATTTGTGCCAAATTAGAATTATTATTGACATCCCACACTTTAAGTGCTAGCGTATGTTTTCCGGGCGCAAGATCTTTGAACTGATAACGCACTTCACCCGACTGATACGAATTCAAATTAGCCGTGTAAAAATCATTGAGCACAAAAGGTTTAGCCGTTTGCCCATCGAGGATAGCCACGATGTCATGACCAATCCCGTTGCCGACTGTATTCACCCCATTTTCATCTTGAATTTTAGCTAGGAGCACTGGGTTTTCATCGGTAATGGATCCATTGACAAAGCCCACTTCGTTCATGTAGAGCGTGATTTCAGGTCCTTGATTGTCTTGTACTCCGTTTGGATCAATGCCGCCAACATAAAAGCTTGTATCAAATCCTTGCGCGTCAAACACGCCATTGTGTCCGTAATAACTGATTTTACCAAGATCAATATTAAGCGCAATGTCTTTGGGCACAATAAACTCAAAATCGAAGTACCCATTCACAATACTTGCTTGTCCTCTGTAAATTTTATTTATTTGTTGCTCAAACTGAATTTGTGGAGATTCTTCATCCTGAGCTAAGGTATTCTGAAGTTTGGGTTTGTCAAAAATGGTTGGAGTCAAGGTACCGTTCCATGAAGTGAGTACATTCCCGTTGTAGTCTTCAATGTGACCTTTGATTCTTGCTTTAGATAAAGCGCGAAGGGTATCCATTTGTTGTGCAGAATTAGTGCCATTGATGCTGTCTGTTACAATTCTATAACGAGGTAATGCCAAGCGCATAGCTGGGTCACCAATCAAGGTGAAGCTGCGCTTATTTGATGAACTCGATGATGCCGCATTTTTTGTTCTGCGAGACAATTCTCCAAATTCATAAGCCTGACCATCCGGATAACGATTGAAAATTCTTTTCATCAATTCGATGCCGATAGTCGTATTCACCCCAAAATAAACGGAACGGGTTGTGGTAAGCATGGCAATAGCCCCACCTGCCGGATTCAAAAAGACCCACTCGCCTGCAGAAACGCGTTCGGGGTCGTCAAAACGCGTAAATTCACAAGTAGCTGAAACAAACAAGTGTAAAGCGTGAATGTTATTCCAGGCATTGACTTGATCGATCGAAACAATGCGTTCATCTGCCAAGCCTACTTCGCCGCCGTGCCCAATATAATTGGCCACCAGCACTCCGCGTTGGATGTTGGCATCGATGGCATCCATCATGGCAGGGAAGCGTTCACCACCGGCTGTCACGACCTTCGGAAAGGCATCCATATAAAGTTTATTAAAGTTCATTTCGGGACTGAACCCATGTCCGATTGCATATTGTGGCTCAGCATCAGTATCAATAAAATGGCCATCCTCGCGATTATCGGCCATTAACAAATACTGCAGGCGCCAGTCTCCGAAAGTCTTGTCGGTTTGTGTGCCCATGCAACATGAGTTGCCAACCGGGTAGAAATCCGAACCGTTTTTCATGTAATGCTCAATTTTATCCACCATTTGTTTGGCTTGTAAATTTGAACTCACTATCAAGCGCCCCACCGCTATATCCATGATGTCAGCCGCACCTATTGCTTCGTTGTCATCTAACATTCCAAAAAAATCATCAACAACCATTGCTTCTATCATATTTTCACTAGAAGGTAGTTGGTAGGTGACTATGTAATTGTTGTTATCTGGCAACCTGTTTTTAGGGTCATAGGTACCGTCTCCAAAAAGTAACAAGTACTTTGGCTTAGTATCGGGATCTGTAGCAAGTGCACGGTCGTAAAACATTTTTGTGAACCTGCGAATCGCACCGGGGTCCTGCATGCCAGAACTAAATTCATTGTAAATGGCTTGAGGGGTGATGACATGAACAGTCAAACCGTTCGATCGGTGGAGTTCAGCCAAGCGGTTAGCCTGCGCAATA
>JBIPMW010000100.1:0-6755 GCA_044376455.1 Crocinitomicaceae bacterium
GTCATCAACTGGAGTATCTTGCCTTTGTTTTTTGGCTCCATTGGTTTTTGGGCTAGTTTAGTTTATTACAATGCCTATTTACCAGACATCGCTGAGCCCGCTGACCACGACAAAGTATCTGCGCGGGGTTACTCGATGGGCTATCTCGGTAGTTCGACACTGTTAATTATCATTTTAATTTTAACTGTATTTACTAAAGTCATACCGATCAAATGGGCTTTTCCACTTGTCAGTTTATGGTGGATTTCCTTTGCTACTTTTTCATTTTCGCGATTGCCAAAGACAAAAGCTACCAAAACCGATCAAAAAAACCTCATTTCTTCTGGCTACAAGGAAGTGTATCAAGTCTGGAAGCAAATCAAGGAAAATAAAACCCTCAAAGGGTATTTAGGGTCCTATTTCATGTTTAACATGGCGGTGCAAACCATTATGGTGATGGCGGTTGCCTTCGCAAATAAAGAAGTTATTGGCATCAAACAACAAGACCTTATTCTATCCATTTTAATCATCCAATTTATTGGAATTGCTGGCGCCTATTTGATGTCTTTTGTGTCCAAGAAAATTGGCAACTTCAAAGCGCTGGGTATTTCCATCGCTATTTGGATTTTACTCTGTATTTATGTGTATCAGTTTGTTTGGTATCCTTGGCAGTTTTATATCGCTGCAGCAGGTGTGGGCATGGTGATGGGAGGCATTCAGTCGTTATCGCGCTCTACCTACTCCAAATTGTTACCCGAAACCAAAGACCTCACCTCCTACTTTAGCTTTTATGACCTTGCTGAAAAAATAGGCCTTGCTCTAGGAACGCTGACATTTGGACTGATCGAGGGCTTATTAGACATTCGCACTTCAATTCTTGCCTTGGTCGTATTTTTTGTCCTAGGCTTGATCTTATTAATTTTAATTCCAAAACAACAAGTTTCAAATGAGACAACAAATTGAAGCGGCATGGGAAGACCGCAGCTTATTAGCTGAGAGCGAAACTATTGCCGCCATAGAAAAAGTAATTGAAGATCTTGACAAAGGTTTACTTCGCGTAGCCGAACCCCTTGAAGACGGCAGTTGGCAAGTCAATGAATGGGTCAAAAAAGCGGTAGTCATGTATTTTCCGATCCGTCAGATGGAAACGATTGAAGTTGGTCCTTTTGAATTCCACGATAAAATGGCGCTCAAGCGCAATTATAAAGAACTTGGCGTTCGCGTAGTTCCACATGCCATTGCGCGCTACGGTGCTTTTGTTGCACCGGGTGTCATCATGATGCCCTCTTATGTCAATATTGGCGCCTATGTTGACAGCAATACAATGGTTGACACTTGGGCAACAGTTGGCAGCTGCGCACAAATTGGCAAAGATGTTCACCTGAGTGGTGGCGTAGGTATCGGAGGCGTGCTTGAACCCCTGCAAGCAGCACCCGTTGTCATTGAGGATGGCGCATTCATTGGCTCTCGATGCATTGTAGTAGAAGGCGTTCGCGTAGGCAAAGAGGCTGTCTTAGGCGCCAATGTGGTCTTGACCAAGTCTACAAAAATCATTGATGTGAGTAGCCCTGAGCCGATTGAACATCATGGATACGTTCCCGAAAGATCTGTAGTGATTCCTGGTTCCTACACCAAAACTTTTGCCGCCGGAGACTACCAAGTGCCATGTGCTCTTATCATCGGCAAGCGCAAGGCCTCTACCGATTTAAAAACCTCGCTCAACGACGCCCTTCGCGAGCACAAAGTAGCGGTTTAATATCAATTCGTCAATTACCAAAATATGCAACTTTGGAATACGCTTGATAGGTCCACTTTAGAGAAACATCTTCAAGAAATTGGCCATCAATACATTACGATTTCTTTTTACCAATACGCACATATTGCAGATCCGCAAGCGTTTAGAAACAAACTTTACCTCAATTGGACAAAACTTGACATCGTTGGCCGCACGTATGTTGCCAAGGAAGGGATCAATGCTCAAATAGCTGTACCAAAAGAGCGTCTTGGTCAGTTCAGAGAGGAACTTTATCAAATCGATTTTTTAAAAGGAATCCGGCTCAACTTTGCAGTCGATGATGCCGAGGCAGATTTCCCTTTCTTGAAACTCAAAATAAAGGTGCGTCATAAAATATTAGCAGATGGCCTTAACGATGAAACTTTTGATGTTACTGATAAAGGCATCCACCTTGATGCTGAAGCATTCAATCAACTGACCAATGACCCCAAAACCTTGCTCATTGATTTTAGAAATCATTACGAATGGGAAGTTGGACATTTCAAAGGTGCTATTTTACCGGATGTTGATACCTTCAGAGAATCCTTGCCTTTTATCGAAGAAACTGTCTTAAAGGGCAACGAAGACAAGAATATCGTGATGTATTGTACAGGTGGAGTGCGCTGTGAAAAAGCCTCAGCTTGGTTCAAGCACAAAGGATTTAAAAATGTACATCAGCTCGAAGGAGGTATTATTAAATATGCCAACGACTGCAAGGAGAAGGGCCTAGAAAATAAATTTATCGGTAAAAACTTTGTCTTTGATGAACGCCGCGGCGAGCGCATTACGCCTGATATCATAGCAGTTTGCCATCAATGTGGCGCACCTGCTGATACGCATACAAATTGTGCTAACGACGCCTGTCATTTGCTTTTTATTCAATGTGATGCTTGTAAAGAAAAAATGGAAAACTGTTGTAGTCCAAACTGCCAAGACACCATACATTTACCACTAGAAGCACAAAAAGAACTGCGTAAAGGCAGCAATAAAAGCAATCTTATCTTCAAAAAAGGTAGGTCTGCTGCACTACCCTTTCAAGCAAACAAAGAAAAACCCGAGGCTCTTGTCAATCAAGCCTTCCATAAACAAGCACCATGACACTTTTTATCAACTGGACCATCGACTCACAACTCATCGAAGGTTGGCGCACGCCAAATCTTTACGGTTTACTTTTTGTTTCGGGTATCGTAATGGGCTATTTTGTGATCCGCAAAATGTTCAAAGCAGAACAAGTATCTGATAAAATTCTCGATAGCTTGGTCACCTACATGGTACTTGCCACCATTATTGGCGCACGCCTCGGACACGTCTTTTTTTACGGGCCTTACTGGGATGGAATCGTGAACGGAAAATTCGAGCGCGGTTATTTTTCTCATCCTGGAGACATCATCAAGATTTGGGAAGGAGGCTTGGCCAGCCATGGTGCTGCTATTGCTATTCTCATTGCACTCTTTATTTTTTCCAAGAAAGTTTCTAAAATGTCCTATATCTGGATTTTAGACCGCATTGCAGCACCTATTGCCATTGCGGGTACTTTTATTCGTCTCGGAAATTTAGTCAACCACGAAATGGTGGGTTATGAAACAACTGTTCCTTGGGCCTTCAAATTCCATTATTATTTCAATGAGGCAACTGGTTTTTATGACCCAACACCTCGTCACCCAGCCCAGCTCTATGAAGCCATCTGCTATTTTATTTCATTTTGGCTCTTGTTGTATTTATACTGGAAACTCAAGAAATGGCAGCAGCCAGGCTTTGTATTTGGCAGTTTCTTGATCTTGATTTTTGGTTCAAGAATAATTTGCGAATGTTTTAAATTGGGTCAAACCGCCCGAGACTACACCCTCCTATTAAACACAGGTCAATTACTCAGTATTCCTTTAGTTATTGCTGGAATCTACCTTGTATACAACGCTTCAAAAAAAGCGCAAAAACACACTTAGTGTAAATTTGACATTTTGAACATTGTTTGTGAATGATTTGTATATTTGTGACCGATAAAATTAGAAGATATGTGTGCGAAAGCCGTTAAAAGTTCAGTTAAGCCCAAGTTTTCCAAAGAAACTTATGTAAAGTGGTACAAAGACATGATCTTGATCCGCAAGTTTGAAGAAAAAACGGGGCAACTATATATTCAACAAAAATTTGGCGGTTTCTGTCACCTTTACATTGGCCAAGAAGCGATTGTGGTTGGAACAGCGAGTGCTTGTCAGAAAGATGACAAACACATGACAGCCTATCGCGATCACGCACATCCTATTGCCCTTGGAACCAACCCAAGAGTTTTGATGGCAGAGCTTTACGGCCGTACAACAGGTTGCTCCAAAGGAAAAGGCGGATCCATGCACTTCTTTGACAAAGAAGTTAATTTCATGGGTGGTCATGGAATCGTAGGTGCCCAGATTGGTATGGGCGCTGGTGTCGCTTTTGCAGAAATGTACAAAGGCACTAAAAATGTTGCCTTTGTCTCTATGGGCGACGGCGCAGTGCGACAAGGAATGCTTCACGAAACATTCAACATGGCCATGAATTGGAAAATTCCGGTCATTTTCATCATAGAAAACAACAATTACGCAATGGGAACCTCTGTAGAGCGTACCACTAACGTAACTGATCTTTCTCAAATAGGACTATCTTACGGAATGCCTTCGAAAATTGTCAACGGCATGCGTCCTGAATCAGTTCATGAAGCCATTGAAGAAGCTGCTGACCGCGCAAGACGCGGTGAAGGCCCAACACTTCTTGACATCAGAACTTATCGTTACAAAGGTCACTCGATGTCTGACCCTCAAAAATACCGCACCAAAGACGAAGTTGCCGAATGGATGGAACAAGATCCAATTGAGCACTGCTTGCGCATCATCAAAGAGAACAAATGGCTTACTGCCAAAGAACTCGAGGAGATTGACCTTTGGGTAAAAACCGAAGTGGAAGAATCTGTCACTTTTGCAGAAAACTCTCCATATCCGGAAGCACACGAACTTTATGAGGACGTGTATGTTCAAACAGATTATCCTTACATCAAAGAATACTAAAACATAGAAAATCATGGCTGAAGTAGTTTACATGCCGAAATTGAGCGACACCATGACAGAAGGTGTTGTGGCTGCCTGGACAAAAAAAGTTGGTGACACCGTAAAAGCAGGAGAAGTCCTGGCTGAAATCGAGACAGACAAAGCCACCATGGAGTTTGAATCATTCTTTGATGGTGTCCTATTGCACATTGGTGTCGAGACAGGTAAGGCTGCTCCGGTCAATAGCGTACTTGCAATCATCGGGCAAGCTGGTGAAGACATCAGTGCTGCACTTGCCAATGCGTCTGCCGGGGCTCCTGGTGCTACAGCGGGTACACCTGAAGCAAGTCCGAGCCTGGCTCCAGTGGCTGCGCAAGCTGCACCTGAGGCTCCGACACCTGCACCTGCTGTTGCCCCAACACCAGCTCCAGTTGCAACAGCTCCGATTGTAGCTAATAATGCATCTGACCGTGTTTTTGCTTCGCCTTTGGCTAAAAAATTAGCCTCAGAACGCGGCATTGATATCCAAGCAGTTGCAGGAACTGGTGAAAACGGACGCATTGTGAAGCGCGATGTCGATCATTATGTACCGTATACTCCGGCCAACAAGCCTGCAGCCATGCCAAGCCATAGTGGTCAAGTTTCTTACACAGACGAACCTATATCTCAGATGCGCAAAACAATCGCGCGTCGTTTGGCTGAAAGTAAATTTACGGCACCTCACTTCTACCTCACCCTTGACATCGATATGTCTAATGCCATTGCCACAAGAAAAGCATTGAACAACCTTGAGGGCGTTAAAGTATCTTTCAATGACATGGTGATCAAAGCAGTTGCCATGGCCTTGCGCCAGCATCCGACGGTCAATAGCGCCTGGATGGGTGACTTCATTCGCCGCAATGACCATGTCAATATTGGTGTAGCAGTTGCAGTAGACGAAGGCTTACTTGTACCTGTTGTGCGTTTTGCTGACAACAAAGGCTTGACGCAAATTTCTGCAGAAGTGCGTGAATTTGCACAAAAAGCCAAAGACAAAAAATTACAGCCATCTGATTGGGAAGGAAATACATTTACGATCTCAAACCTCGGGATGTTTGGTATTGAATCATTCACCGCTATTGTCAACCCACCTGACTCTTGTATTTTAGCGATCGGAGGCATTAAAGAAGTTCCAGTAGTAAAAAATGGTCAAGTAGTTCCCGGTTCGGTAATGAAGGTGACTCTTTCTTGTGACCACCGTGTTGTTGATGGTGCTTCAGGAGCTTCTTTCTTACAAACTTTCAAAACTTACATGGAGCAACCAGCAGCAATGTTGCTCTAATTTCCATCTCGTTTATACCTCGTTAACGACGTACTTGCTATAAATCTTTATGTATAGCGTGTACGTCGTTGTGGTTTTCTTCAATCTGGTCTTTGATGACTTGGATAGATTTCGTTAAAATGATAATTTCTGGGCTTGCATTTTTTCTGAGCCAAAACCAACTTTCTTTTTCGTGCTCTACGGCCATCGCAATATTGTAAAGCGTCCAGTAGTCGTATTGTTTGAGCCAGCGTTGTGCCTTTTCATTCCCCTCCGCAGCCGCAATCATGGCCATTAGGTGTGGGTAACCGTTAGCAAGTAACCATTTTCTGGCCGGATCTTGCAAGCGAATGGCTTGTGCTGTCATAAAGAGCTCAGGGTAGCCATTTTCTTGCAACCAATGCTGTAGCTCTTTATTGCCTTCAACGGCTTTGGCTAAAGCTAAAATGACGAGAGAAGGATATGATAATTGAGCTTGCTGCATGGTCATGAATTTAAAAGCTAATGGTATCTAAACGGTTATCTATGCAAAAAACCACAACGCAACAGCAATTGCGGTTAGCACACAAATGAGATCAACTAAAAGCATCACACCTAAAGTATAGCGCGTATTGCGGACATTGATGGCTCCAAAATACACGGCAATGACATAGAAAGTAGTTTCGGCTGAGCACTGAAAAATAGCCGA
>JBIPMW010000043.1:0-12249 GCA_044376455.1 Crocinitomicaceae bacterium
GAAAGCCTGCCAGCCAAACTATCGGGGCCAAATTGATTCATGGCGTCTAGCATAAATCCTCTAGATCCAGAGCTACTAAAAGGTCGTAGTAGCGCAACGGGTAATGAATCTGTGATTTCTTTACCAACCCCAGCATACCTAAATAGCTCTGAAATGCCACCGGCAATTAACTCAAACAGACCTGAATTGCGAAAAACTGAGATGGCAACCAACATTCCTAGTACGTACGGGAAAATTTTAACGCCTGTATCTAAGCCTCCTCTTGCCCCCTCGACAAACGCATCAAAAACGGTGGTTTGCTTTTCTTTGAATCGGGCTTCGTTTTTAAAAGCAAAAAGAAGGGTCAGCACGATAATGCCGAACAATAAAATACCAGAGAAGTTATTGGTAAAATAATTTTTTTGGATTAAATCCAGCGAACCAACATAAAACAACAAGCCCAGAATTGCACCAATAACACCCATTAAAACACCTAATAACAGGCCGCTTTTGAAGGAAATTCTTTGGCGAATGCCGACGATAAAGAACGCTGCGAGGGTACCCACAAACGAAGTGATAATACAAGGCAGCATGACATCTGCAGGATTGGCTGCATTGGCTGCAGCGCGATAACCAATAATAGAAGTAGGAATGAGCGTAAGGCCTGCGGCGTGGAGGCTCAAGAACATAATTTGGGCATCGGAGGCCTTTTCTTGATCGGCATTTAGCTCTTGAAGACTTTCCATTGCCTTTAAGCCAAAAGGTGTAGCCGCGGAGTCAAGCCCCAAGAAGTTGGCTGAAAAATTCATTGTCATATAAGTGATTGATGGATGACCTGCCGGTACCGACGGGAAAACTTTCTGAAAAAACGGACTCAGGCGTCTGGCTAGTTTTTCTGTGGCGCCAGAATCAATGAGCAACTGCATGATACCCGCAAAAAATGCCAAATACGCCATCAGTGGTAAAATAAGGTCAAACAAACTCGCTTTGGCAGTCACTAATAAGCCATCAGATTTCTGGACACCAGAATAGATCAAGACCGTTTTTTCCTTTAAAACATAAGTAGTATCGGCATCATTCGGGTTGATATTTTTGACAAATGAGTCGTTATCTGCTCGCGCCATCAAATCAATGTATTTGGCGGGCAGCTTCCATTTGTAGGTTTCTCCAATGAGGATCGGATCATCTTTTTTACCGTTGAGCACATAATCAATGCTGTAGAACTGCCCCGAAAACACCGAGAACATGACAAATAATATAGAGCTGATGAAAATCACCAGCCAAAAGCGACTGAGAACCATAAAACGAAATTGCACATTTTCTGCTAACCAAATACCACTGACAACAAAAAGAATTAACATGTGTTATTGAATAGAGTCCTGTGTTCTCGCTTACTTTGCAAGAAAAAAATGAAAACGATCTTTCACGCCGCTAATACAAGAGGCCACGCCAACCACGGCTGGCTCGATGCCAAACACTCTTTTAGTTTTGCTTCATGGTACAACCCTGAGCGGATTCATTTTGGCATGTTGCGTGTCTTAAACGACGACATTGTAGCCCCAGGTATGGGTTTCGGAAAGCACCCTCACGACAACATGGAAATCATCACTATTCCATTGAGTGGCGCGATCAAACACCAAGACAGCATGGGCTTTAGTGAAGTGATAGAAGCCGGTGAAGTACAAGTGATGTCTGCCGGAACCGGAATTTACCACAGTGAGTTCAATCCCAACAATGACCAAGCGCTCAATTTATTTCAGATTTGGATTTTTCCCAATCAAAAACAAGTTGAACCACGCTACGCCCAAAGAAAATATTCCCTTGATAAAGGTGCTTTCACACCTTTAGTTGGTCCAGCACACAGCAACCTAAGTACTTGGATCCATCAAAACGCCTGGATTTCAATGGGTGACTTTGAACAACCAACAACTGTAAATTATACCTTGAATGAGCCAAACAACGGTGTTTACTTAATGTTGGTTGAAGGCGAAATTGCGGTGGGCGAACAACGTTTAAACACCCGTGATGCCATAGGCATTTCACAAACCGACCAAATTGACATTCAAGTATTCGGGTCGTCAAAAATGCTGATCATCGAAGTGCCAATGAATTGATACGCTGAATTCATTATATGAAGGATTAGCATTGAAGAAGAAGAAGAAGAAGAAGAAGAAGAACAAAAAGAAAGACTCAACAAAATGGAAAATACGATAGAAACAGCACTTAATTGGCGCTATGCTACTAAAAAATACGACCCTACTTATCAATTGACTGAGCTGCAGAAAAGCTTCTTAGAGAAAAGCTTACAATTGAGCCCAAGTAGTTATGGACTGCAACCCTTACATTATTTTTGGATCAAGGATGCGCAATTGCGCGAACAAATCAAGTCAATTGCATGGAATCAGCAACAAATCATCGATGCGAGCGAAGTCTTGATTTTGTGTGCCAAAACTGAACTCGATGAAAGCTATTTGCATGCCCATGCCGACCTCATGAGAGATACACGTGGCATGGAAGAAGAACAAATTCATGGATTCAGAAACCATTTGATCGACGCAATTGGCAAAAAATCAAAAGAGGATATCCAGAACTGGAATAGCAAGCAGGCCTATATTGCCCTCGGTCAAGTGTTACATACAAGTGCACTATTAGCGATTGATGCCACACCAATGGAAGGTTTCTCAGCAATTGCACTCGACGAACTCCTGGATTTAGAGAAAAAAGGCTTGAGAAGTGTCCTTATTTGTACTTTTGGCAAGCGCGCTGAAGACGACAAATACCAGCATTTAAAGAAAGTAAGAAGACCAATAAATTCGCTCTTCACAACACGCTAACTGCGCAAAATTGCTTATATTTGGGGATGCGCGGCGCTCTCATCCTTTGCTTTTCAATTTTGCTTTGCTTTGCAAATCCATTTTGGGCTGCACCTCAAATGAGCGCCTCTGACCGCTATGAAATCACTCAAATTCAAAGCCAACTACTGCGCTCCAAAGGTGAAGTCAATGAAGCCCTGATCAAGCATTACCCAATTTACAACATCGATGGACGCTGGTACCTATCCATGTTGGCAAGAGCAAATCAAAACTTTAATTCCGAAGAACTAAAGTGGCAACGCATCCTTTTCTCTGCTCCTGTTCAACAGTTATTGAGCATCAAGGTTCCACTCCAAAAGCTATCGTCCCTTCAAGAAATTAAAGGCCTAGATTACCTTGAAATAGCAGGCAAAATCAATCCAAACCTCGACAAAGCCATCAAAGACCTTCGTGCCGACTCCGTACACCAAGGCATTGGCTTACCGCAGGGCTATACCGGAAAAAATGTATTAATTGGCGTCACAGACTGGGGTTTTGACTACACGCATCCTGTCTTTTACGATACGCTTTTACAACAAAACCGTATTTATGCCGCTTGGGACCAATTTAAAACCAATGGTCCTGCGCCAAACGGCTTCAATTACGGTACCGAATATGACACTGCTGCCTCCCTACTCTCAGCAGGTTCAGATACTTCAAACATATATGGCTACGGAACACACGGAACCCATGTAGCCGGAATAGCAGGTGGCGCGGGTGCAACTACTGCATACAGAGGCGTTGCCTATGATGCACAGTTTTTGTTTGTCACCTTTTTAGTTGACGAAGGCGCTGTCTTAGATGCTTGGCAATGGATGTACCAAAAAGCTTTAGCCGCTGACAAACGCTTGGTCATCAACATGAGCTGGGGTCTGTATCATTTCGGGACACTTGACGGCACTTCATTATTGAGTCAAGCCATCGATGCTTTTAGTAATCTAGGGGTGGTTTTTGTAAACTCTGGCGGCAACAATGGCGCCGTTAATTTCCACCTCAAGAAAACCTTCAACAACGACCAACTTAAGTCAAGAATAGAATTTTACGACTACACCGCCAACCCAAATATGTGGGGACAAAGTATCCACGCTTGGGGTGAGCCCGGCCAAGCATTTGCAAACGGCCTGATCATTACCAATAGTGCAAACCAAATACTTGCCGAAACACCATTTTATAGCACCACTAACACCAATACCTATATCGATACTTTTCTTGTGGTCAATCAAGATACTATTTGGTACAACATATCTGCCGATGCGGCTCATCCATTGAACGGTAAACCTCAAATGCGCATGCGTGTTAAAAACACCAACACTTCACTACGGGTTCAATTGAAATCTCAGGCCTCTGCAGGAACCGTTCATTATTGGAACGTTACAGAACTAACCAACGATGTAGGAAACTGGGGCATGGACTTCATGGCCGCAGGAACAGGCACCACAGCAGGTGACAACCAAAACGGCATCTCTGAACCATCATGTGCAGACCAAGTAATCAGTGTAGCGGCCTATGCAACACAATATGCCACCAACTCAGGTTCATTGGTCGGTGGCGCTCTGGCAAATTTCTCGAGCCGAGGACCGCGCTACGACGGCGCCATGAAACCTGATATTGCAGCGCCTGGGGTCGCTATTGCCTCTGCTGTATCTTCATTTACCGATGCCAACTTTACATCAGTAGCCAATACAAGTTTCAATAATACGACCTACCATTTTGCCAAATTCTCCGGTACATCCATGGCTTCACCAATGGTAGCGGGTGTTGTTGCATTAATCCTAGAAGCAAATCCATATTTATCAGCAAGCCAAGTCAAGGAAATCATCATGACCACCGCTCGTCAAGACAACTATACTGGCATCATTCCAGCCGGTGGAAGCCCGTTGTGGGGTGCCGGAAAAGTCAATGCCTATGCTGCAGTCAAACTTGCGCTCCAAACCTTAGGGACACAAAATCAATTGGTCCAAACAGACTGGAATGTTTACCCTAATCCTGTGCAACATTACTTGCACTTTACAATAGTTGAGCTACCCGATTTTGCAGAGATTATTTCCATTGATGGCAAGCGCTACATCACGCCAATCAGCAACGGAAAAGTATCCGTTCAAGAACTCCCAGCAGGGACGTACTATATCCGTTTACAATTGAATGGGAAAATTCAACAAGCACCATTTGTAAAAAACTAGCATGGACATTCGGCTGGCACAGCAACATGAATTACCCATCTTAGAAAAACTCGCTAGAGCCATTTGGCCCAATACCTACGCTTCCATTATTAGTGCTGCTCAAATCGATTACATGCTTGATTGGATGTACAGCACAGCCAAATTGCATGAGCAGCAGCAGCAAGGGCACGAGTTTTATTTGCTTTCTGACAAGGGAACAGACCTCGGCTTTTTAGCGCTTGAATGGCTGCAGCTCGATCAAAGCAATACATTAAGGATCATCAAGATCAATAAACTATATGTTCTGCCGCAAGAACAGCAAAAGGGTCTTGGTAGCGCACTCATTCATAAAGCGATAGAACGCGCGGAGCAAACCCAAGTTACAAAACTTATTTTACAAGTGAACAAAGCCAATACTGCACAATATTTCTACAAAAAACTAGGTTTTGTGGTGCAAAAAGAGGCCGTGTTTGAGATTGGAAACGGTTTTGTCATGGATGACTACATAATGGAACTATCGCTCTAAGCTTTTTATTATCTTCGTGAATCTAAAAAAAATACCCATGCTAAAAATTGACATGCACAGCCATATTTTGCCCAAAACAATGCCCAATTGGACAGAAAAATTTGGCTACGGCAAGTTCATACACCTTGTTTCTCAAGATGATGGTAGCGCAGACATGATGCAGGGGGGTCAATTTTTTAGACGCATTGAAGAAAATTGTTGGGATGCCGAATTGCGCATCAATGAATACAAGCATTTTGATACACAAGTACAAGTAGTTTGTACCATTCCCGTCATGTTCTCTTATTGGGCCAAAACAGCCGATGCACTTGAGCTTTCGCGCTTTTTAAATGACCACATTGCCGAACTTGTGGCCACCTACCCCAAAAATTACATCGGTCTTGCAACCATTCCAATGCAAGACACCGACGCTGCCATCCAAGAGCTTCAGCGGGCCAAAGAAATTGGGCATGTTGGTATCCAAATTGGTTCAAATATCAACGACGAAAACCTCAGCGAGGAAAAGTTCTTTCCCATTTTTGAAGCATGTACCCAACTAGGTATGGCTGTCATGATACACCCTTGGCAAATGATGGGTTTTGAAAGCATGAAAAAATACTGGCTTCCTTGGTTAGTAGGGATGCCTGCAGAAACATCTAGAGCAGCTTGCTCACTTATTTTTGGCGGCGTGCTGGAGCGTCTTCCTGATCTAAGGGTGTGTTTTTCACATGCCGGAGGTTCATTTCTACCAACCCTTGGACGCATTGAACACGGCTTCAATTGCCGCCCCGATCTTGTTGCGATTGACAACCCTCATAATCCAAGAACCTATTTAGGTAAATTTTGGGTAGACAGCATTACCCACGACATCGATGCGCTCGAGTATATCTTAAAAATGCAAGGTTCTAAAAGAGTCTGCTTAGGCAGCGACTACCCCTTCCCGCTTGGCGATCTCGAAATCGGTAAATTCATTGAAGACAGCTCCTTGAGTCAGTCTGATAAAGAAGACATCTTTTGCAATGCCACATTGGAGTGGTTGAAACTTGATAAGAATTTCTTCCTATAATCAAAACCTTGGTAACATTCTTTTGTTATCAAGATATGGAAACAAAAAAAATAGCGGTTATTGGCGCTTCGAAAGGAATTGGCCTGAGTTTGGTTCAACAATTATTAGAACAAGGTCATGAAATTTACGCCACATATTCTAAAACGAGTCCTGAACTCCAGCACCCTCATTTACATTGGCAGCAATTTGATGTATTAGCACTAAGTGCTTATGTGGCACCCGAACAACTAGATGGCTTGGTCTACTGCCCCGGAACCATTTCATTGAAACCTTTCAACCGATTTTCAAGCACAGATTTCCAACAAGATTTCCAACTTCAGGTTTTAGGCGCTATCTCTTGTGTCCAAAGTGCCTTACCCGCCCTTAAAAAATCAGCAAATGCCAGCGTAGTCTTGTTTTCAACAGTTGCCGTACAACAAGGCTTACCTTTTCACAGCTTGGTTTCTACATCTAAAGGCGCCATTGAAGGCCTCACCCGAGCATTGGCAGCAGAATTAGCGCCAATCGTTCGTGTCAACGCTATTGCACCATCACTCACCAACACGCCCCTTGCCGAGAATCTATTGAATTCAGATGCAAAGCGCGAGGCAAATGCGGCAAGGCACCCCTTGAAAAGAGTTGGTGAGGCCAAAGATATTGCTGCCATGGCAGCCTTTCTTCTCAGTGAACAAGCTTCATGGATCAGTGGGCAAATCATGCACGTTGACGGAGGAATTTCAGCATTAAGGGTATGATTCCTCTTCTTTCTTTGGCTGAACTTGAGGCAAAAATAGATGCCTTTGACCCTGTTGGTTATGCGAAGACGCGCAATTACATTGACGGAGGTGTCAGTTATCTTTCACCCTATATCTCAAGAGGCCTCATTAGCCTCAGTCAAATTATCGCTCGCCTACAAAACAGAGGATTTTCTTTATTTGAAGTAGAGTCCTATGTGATGGAACTTTGCTGGCGCGAACACTTTCAACGACTCTGGCAACAACACGATCCTACTTTAGCCCTGCGTCGAGAACAGCAAGATGTCCTCCACAGACAGCAGCTACCTCTTGATATTATAAATGCCCAAACAGGTATTGAAGCTATTGATAAAGGAATTGAATATTTGTACCAGATAGGCTACATGCACAATCACCTTCGGATGTATACGGCAAGTTTGGTTTGTAACCATTATCAGGTAGCTTGGGAAGTTGCCGCACCTTGGTTACATTTCCATTTATTGGATGCAGATGTGGCTAGCAATCATTTCAGTTGGCAGTGGGTCTGCGGAGCGAATGCGAATAAATTATATTTTGCCAACCAAGAAAATGTTAATAAATACGCCAAAACACAGCAAAAAAATACTCCCATTGACACTTCATATGAAGCCATTGCTGAATGCAAGCTCAGTGGTCAAATGAGTGCTGTCAGCCTCGAGTTTTCATTTTCGAAGCAAGCAGAACAAACCTTTCATCTCGATCCAAATTTACCAACCTGCCTTTATACGCCCTACAATCTTGACCCGCATTGGCATGCTGAAACAAAAGCCAATCGCATCCTATTTTGGGATACAGATTTTTGGCAAGCGTTTCCCGTTTCTGAAAAAGTTCAAAACTGGATCAATGCACTTGGTAAGCACAATATTGAAGATCTTCAAATATACTATGGCAATTTCGCTGATTTCCAAACACAAATAAATCCTGCTTCCACTTTTTGTAAAGAGCATCCGAGCACAAAAAGTTATACTTTGCAGTTAGAGTCAAGAAGTTGGTTGCTCCCTGAAATCAGTGAGGTTCCGATTTCATTTTTCTCCTTTTGGAAAAAAGTGCAAAAACACCTTCAGAAAAATTGGAATAAGCGTTGACATGACTCAAAAACCACTCGGAATTGTCTGGTTTAAAAGAGACCTGCGCTTGGGTGATCACGCACCGCTTGTCGCAGCCGAAAAAAGTGGCCTTGATATGTCGTATATCTTTATCATCGAACCAACCGAATGGACTGCTCCTGAAAACGCGCTCAGACATTGGCAATTTCAATGGGCATCCATTGAACAAATCAACCAACAATTAGCCCCATATAGCCGAAAAATTGAAGTTTATTACGGCGAAGCATTGGAAATTTTTCAAGCCCTTGCGCAGAAGCACCCATTCCAGGCACTATGGAGTTATCAAGAATCAGGGCCGCCGAGGACCTTTCAAAGAGACCTTCAACTGAAGCAATTCTTTCGTTCTAAATCCATCACATGGATAGAATTTCAAAGAGATGGGATCATCAGAGGCCTAAAAAACAGAAAAAATTGGGACAAAGCTTGGTATGGTTACGTCAATGCACCTCCACATGATTTTTTACTCGATACCGCTCAAAATTTCGTACCATTAAATCTAGGATTTCCGCTTCCAACAACTACACTGAAGGAACTCAAAAATTACCCGAAAACATTTCAAAAAGCGGGTCCTTTATATGCTGTAAAATACTTACAAGATTTTCTAGCTAATAGAATAGATGGCTATCAAAATGGCATTTCTAAACCTGCCATGAGTAGAAAAACATGCAGTCGTTTGTCGCCTTTTATTGCTTGGGGAAACCTCTCTATCAGGCAAGTTGTTCAGGTAACAGCAGCCGAGATGAAAAATAAGACCTACAAAAAAAATCACCAGAGCTTCTTGACGCGTTTGCATTGGCATTGTCATTTTATTCAAAAATTTGAAACCGATTGCACCTATGCCACACATTGCATCAATAAAGCATACGAACATATAAGCTACCCGTCCAACCCAGCTTTCATTGAGGCATGGAAACAAGGTAAAACTGGTATACCACTCATTGACGCCAATATGCGTTGTGTTCAAAGTACCGGTTGGATCAATTTTAGAATGCGTGCAATGGTGGTATCATTCTTTTGTCATCATTTATTACAAAACTGGAAAGATGGCGTTGAACACCTGGCCAATATGTTTTTGGATTTTGAGCCTGGTATTCATTATCCGCAATTTCAAATGCAAGCCGGAACAACCGGTGTCAATACCATCAGGGTATATAATCCAATACACAATAGCTACAAACACGACCCAAACGGCGAGTTTATTCGGACATGGATTCCTGAAATTGCCGCACTGCCCAATGAATTCATTCATGAACCATGGAAGCTGAGCCAAGAACAGGCCAAAACTTACGGCATCAAATTAGGCGAAACCTATCCAAACCCAATCATTAACCCCCATCAATCGTTGAGGGAGGAACGTAAATTCTTGTGGGACCTCAAAAAAAGTCCATTAGGCAAAAAAGAAGGACAAAAAATTATTGAAAAATTAGTGAGACCCTCAGTGGCGAGCAAAAACAAAGAAAAGCAACAAACTCAGTCCAAAAGAAAGCAACAAATTGATCCAAAACAGGGTCAGTTGCCCTTGTTGTAAGAGTTGGTAATTTTCATAAGTAAAAGTGCTAAAGGTAGATAAGCCGCCACAAATACCTATCACTACTAATGGTTGGATGTGCTGCCATTTACTCGAATCTTTAAAATAGGCAACCGCGAGTGCTAAAAGCAAAGCAGCTAATACATTGCTCAATAAAGTTGATAACGGAAAATAGTTCGGACTAAACGGAAACACTTTTGAAAAGCCATAACGCAGTAAACTACCCAAACCTCCACCAATAAATACCCAGAGTGCCGTCATAGAGCTAATTTTCCATGAGTTTATTGAAAAGGAATTTGCGCGCAACATATGCCATAAACACCCCGAGCAAGGCGCCACAAATAATATCTGTAGGATAATGTACTCCTAAATAAATGCGGCTATAACCTACCATGAAAACATAGGAAAGCAACAAATAGAAAACACGTTTTTGTACGATTAAATAAGGAAATAAAAAAGCCAAAAGACCTGCCAAGTTTGCGGCATGTGAAGAAACAAATCCAAAGCGGCCGCCCATATACGGATTGTGCGGCCCAATGAAATAATAATGCAAGAAAGGCGCTACTTGTGGATCATGTGAAGGCCGTAGGCGTTGAAAATAATCTTTGAAGAGTTGCGTAGAAACTAAGTCGGTCATGGCAACCACAACCAGCATCAGAAAAAAGATAAGACTGGCCTTTTTCCATGAAAATTGGCTTTTTAAAAAGGCAAGAAGGATAATAGCGAGTGGCAGATTGATCCATTTCGAGGAGAAAATCCACATGAGCTCATCCATAAATGGTGAATGCCAGCCGTTGATCAACAGCAAAAGTTGTTCATCAAAAGCGAGCAAGGCATCAGTCATGATTCAAGTGCTTCCAAATCAAGTCTTTGAGTTCAAGCAATCCTTGTTGGGCAACGGAAGAAATAAACAAATAAGGAATGGGCGGTAAATCTTGTGATAGCGCCGCTTTCAATTCGTCATCGAGCATGTCTGACTTCGTGATCGCCAAAAGTCTATGTTTGTGTAAAAGTTCAGGATTGTATTGCTTGAGCTCATTGAGCAAAATTTGGTACTCTTTGTTGATGTCATCTGAATCAGCTGGCACCATAAAAAGCAACAAGGAATTACGTTCAATGTGTCTGAGAAAACGCAAACCTAGCCCTTTACCTGCATGGGCCCCTTCAATAATTCCAGGGATATCTGCCATGACAAATGAACGGAAGTCTCGGTAAGAAACGATGCCAAGATTCGGTCTTAGTGTTGTAAAGGGGTAGTCTCCAATTTCAGGTTTAGCGGCAGATAAAACCGAAAGCAGCGTGCTTTTTCCGGCATTCGGGAAACCTACCAAACCGACATCTGCTAAGATTTTAAGTTCGAGGATTTTCCAGCCTTCAAGACCTTCTTCACCCGGCTGGGCATAACGCGGAGTTTGATTGGTCGGAGATTTGAAATGATTATTACCCATTCCTCCTCTTCCGCCGCGCTGAATAATACGCTCTTCGCCTTCTTCAGTGATTTCAAATAAAATTTCACCAGTTTCGCCATCTTTGGCTAAGGTTCCGAGCGGCACATCGATATAGACGTCTTCGCCCTGTGAACCAGTTTTGAGATTTCCAGAACCATGTGCCCCGTGCCCCGCTTTGATGTGTTTCTGAAATTTGAGGTGCAGGAGTGTCCATAGTTGTTTGTTTCCTCGCAGAATAACGTGTCCACCACGACCGCCATCACCCCCATCAGGACCTCCTTTTGGGATGTATTTTTCACGTCTAAAGTGCGTGGAACCACCTCCTCCGTTTCCGGAAGTACAGTGTATTTTTACGTAATCTACGAAGTTATCTGAAGCCATTTATATAGTTGTATCGATGGCAGCGAATAGTCTATGAGTAATCTCGTCGATGCTGCCAATGCCATCGATAGCAACAAATTTATTTTGCGATTGGTAAAACGCTTTTACCGGAGCGGTTTCTTGGTTGTAAACTGTTATTCTTTTCTCAATTACGGCTGGATCCGCGTCGTCTGCACGACCAGAAACCTCAGCACGTTTGAGTAAACGCGTTTTAAGTTCTTGTTCCTCTACTTCTAGCGCCACCATCAATGAAATTTGGGTGTTGAGACCCGCTAAGAAATCATCGAGGGCCTGTGCTTGGGCATTAGTTCGTGGAAAGCCATCAAAAATGAATCCTTTAGGATCTTGGTGTTTTACAACCTCTGAACGAAGCATGTCAATGGTGACGGCATCTGGCACTAACTGACCCGCATCCATGTAGCTTTTTGCCAACTTCCCGAGTTCGGTTTCACCTTTAATGTTTGCACGAAAGA
>JBIPMW010000094.1:0-7412 GCA_044376455.1 Crocinitomicaceae bacterium
CAATCTGAGCAGCAGCAACATATTATTTCCGCACCAAATGCTTGTCAATACAGTCAATACCTAAAAATATGGCCTAGTAAAAACGGTTTTGACATCGCTATTCAAAATCCCGATCAGCCAAGACTCGTACAAACTTTACACATCGACAAACCTTTTCAGCGCATTGCCGTCCTGAGTACAACTCATGTAGGGATGCTAACCGCCTTGCAACAACATCAAAGTTTGTGTGCGATTCCAGATCAGCAATTTTTATTTGATTACCACCTCAAAAAGAGGGTCCAAGAAGATCAGCTGACCGATTTGAGGATGGAATCCGTCATGATTTCTCCAGAAAAAATACTTCAAAGTAAGGCCCAGGTTGTTGTCTATAGTGGATTTGGTTTTGAAGACCAGCATCTCAAACGACTCAAATCAACCGGTGTTTTGCGCATTGCCAATTTTGATTGGAGGGAACAGACTCCATTAGCAAGGGCAGAGTGGATCCTGCTGTTCGGTGCACTTACCGGAAAGTTCAAAGAAGCACAACGCTTGCACCAACAAGTTGTGCGCCATTACAATCAACTGAAATTACAGGCCTTCAAAATGAACCGCTCCAATCAATTGCCAATTGCCATTAGCGGGAATTTATATGGCGATCAATGGATCGCACCAGCTGGGGAAAGTTTTGAAGCGAATTTGTACAAAGATGCAGGCATTGCCTATATTTTCGCAAAAGAGCCAGGAAACGGTAGTTGTTTTAAAAGTTTAGCTACCGTACTTCAGAAAGCGCAAGCAATAAATCTTTGGCTGAATCCTTGTCAGGCCTCTAAGAAAGCGCTGCTCCAATTCAATCAGAAGGCCCGAATGTATCCATTTTTCAAAAAGCCTATTTACTGTTATACTGCTGTTAACACCAATAAATATTGGGAGCTAGCCGTTGTTCGTCCGGATTGGGTTTTGTCTGATTACATTCAAATTGCTCAATATCGTCCAAAAAAGATGCATTTTTATGCTTTATTAAAATAATGCACACTGCCGCAGCTAAAATATCATTGACATTGCTTTGCCTTTTGGTCCTGAGCTATTTGCATTTATTTTTTTTTCAGAATCAGTGGCAAGCCAATCATTCATTGATATTTTGGGAATTTCATGTGCCGCGTTTTTGTAGTGCGCTGTTGGCCGGATCAGGTTTGGCCTTGAGCGGCTTACTCATGCAAAATGTGTTTCAAAACCCAATGGCAGGCCCATATGTACTTGGTGTCAATTCAGGTGCCAGTTTATTGATCGCTATTGTTATTCTGGGTGCCAGTCCTTGGCTCATGAATCAGCTGACTTACGTCGGAGCAGCCATGATAGGGGCTTTTTTAGCTGCAGGAATCATGTTTATCATTTCTACAAGGGTGCGCAATGTGCAATCCTTGCTGGTGATAGGCCTTATGTTTGCGAGTTTTACTGGGGCCATTGAATCAGTGCTGCAAACTTTGGCTGCGCCAGAACAAGTCAAGCAATTATTTATTTGGAACATGGGTTCTTTGCAGCAACTCAGTGCTGCGCAGGCACCCTGGCTTGCAGCCTTGGTAGGTATTGGCATCTTTGGCAGCCTTTTGTTAGTGAAAGCACTCAATGCTTTGGTAATTGGTGAAGCGCAAGCGCGCCAATTAGGCGTACAAGTTGGTTTGGTTCGTTTTTTCATCTTATTGGTAACGGCCTTGTTAGCAGGAAGCATTACTGCCTATTGTGGTCCTATTGCATTTGTGGGGCTAGCAATGCCTAATTTGGCCAGAGCCATCCTCAAAACCCAAGACCATCTACCACTCATTTTATTTACCGTTTTGATGGGCGCGCTCTTTTTACTTGTTGTGGATACCGCGATTCTTCTTCTCGATCCTTGGGTCAGCTTACCTATAAATGTCCTCACAGCTGTGCTTGGCGCGCCATATGTTGCTTATTTAATGCTCCGTCGCCAATGATTAAGTTTAAAAATATACAAGTTGGTTACGCGCAAGTACTGCTCGAGATAGATGATTTAGCATTAGAAGCAGGGCGCGTGTATGCGCTCATTGGTAGAAATGGTTCAGGGAAGTCGACACTTTTGAAAACCATCATTGGTCAATTGCCACTGCTTGGCGGGCAAATTGAAATTGGTGACCACTCCATCAATCAACTTATCAAAGATCATGTTCAAAGGGCAAGAGAAATTGCTTATGTTGCCAGTATGTTTGAAGGAGTTGATGCACTTACCTTACAAGCCTATGTTGCCTTAGGACGCTTGCCTTATTTGGGTGCCTTAGGTCGTCTACAGCCAGAGGATCAGGACAAAATTGATGAAATTTTAGCGCGCTTGGACCTCTCGAAATTGGCTGCAAAGCCTACTCCGCAACTCAGCGACGGTGAAAGACAACTAGGAAGTTTGGCCCGCGCAATGGTCCAAGATACGCCGATCATGGTGCTTGATGAACCCGCCTCTTTTTTGGATTATTTCAATCGTGAATTGCTCCTTGAACAACTTCAAATTTGGGTTCAGGGCAGTCAGAACAGAACGGCCTTATTTTCTAGTCATGACATCGATTTATGTCTTGAAAAACAAATACCACTCTTGATTTTGAGCAATAGGAAACTAGTGTTACTTGAAAATGCGAGCAAAGAAAGTGTGATGGAACTGCTTAGATAGTCATGATATCTTTTTCCTTGAGCTCTACCAATTCGTCTACTTTTTTGATGTAGCTATTGGTAATCTTTTGTACTTCTTCTTCCCCGACTTTCACCATGTCTTCTGATAAACCATCATTTTTGAGGTCTTTGATCATGTCAAGCGCATCTTTGCGGTTGTTTCTGACGCCAACCTTTGCTTGTTCAGCTTCAGCTTTTGCTTTTTTAACGAGGTCACGACGGCGCTCCTCAGTAAGAGGTGGTACTGAAATAATGAGTTGTTCACCGTTATTTTGTGGGTTGAGGCCCAAATTGGCGTTGATGATACCGCGTGCGATATCGTTGAGTAAAGGCTTTTCCCAAGGTTGAACGATGATAGTGCGTGCGTCAGTAGTGTTGACATTAGCTACTTGCTGTAAGGGCGTCATGGATCCGTAGTATTCAACCATTACGCCGCTGAGCATGGCAGGGCTTGCTTTACCAGCACGGATTTTAACGAGTTCGTTTTCTAAGTGATTCAAGGTTTTTTGATTGGATTCCTTGAATTCGTCATAAATCATGTTGAGTTCTTCGGTCATGAGGCACTAACTAGGGTTCCGACATTTTTACCCTCCATGAGTTGCAATAAGTTGCCAGGAGTATCCATGTCAAAAACGATGATTGGTAAATTATTTTCTTTACAAAGTGTAAATGCAGTCATGTCCATGACGTTGAGGCCACGGGCATATACTTCATCAAAAGTGATGTGGTCAAATTTGGTTGCACTCGGATCTTTGAAAGGATCTGCTGTGTAAATACCATCTACACGCGTACCTTTTAAAATGACGTCTGCATTGATTTCAATGGCTCTGAGTGAAGCAGCTGAGTCTGTAGTGAAGAACGGATTTCCGGTACCCGCACCAAAGATTACGACGCGACCTTTTTCAAGGTGACGCACCGCTCTGCGACGCACAAAAGGCTCTGCTATTTCTTTCATTTCAATGGCAGATTGTAATCGCGTGCTGATACCAGCGCTTTCCAGCGCAGCTTGTAGGGCCATGGAATTGATCATGGTAGCGAGCATTCCCATGTAGTCACCATGTGTGCGGTCCATGCCACCTTCTTCGGCTTGAACGCCTCGAAAGATATTGCCGCCTCCGATTACAATAGCAATTTCTACCCCTTGGTGATGTAGTTCCTTGATTTGACTTGCATAAGCATTGAGGCGTTGGTTGTCAATGCCAAATTGTTTGTTGCCCATCAGGGATTCACCGGAGAGTTTGAGAAGTATGCGTTTGTATTTCATATGTGTAACAAATATAATATGATTCGAGTTTAGAATAACAGGGGTAAAAAAAAAGCTACCGGTTTCGATAGCTTTTTTTTATGATTCAATTTAGACTAGCTCAATGAGAAACGTTGGAAGTCAGAAACAGTTAAGCCTGGAGCTGTGCTGTTTAGGAATTGTTCTACTGACATTTTGTTGTCGCGAACGAATGCTTGACTAAGGAGTGTGTTTTCTTGGAAGAATTTGTTCAAACGACCAAGAGCGATTTTTTCAGCCATATCAGCTGGTTTTCCTTCTTGGATTGCTAATTCTTTACCAATTTCGATTTCACGCTCGATTGTGCGCTGATCTACACCGTCTTTGTTGATGGCGATAGGTGCCATCGCAGCAACTTGCATTGCAACTTGACGCCCGGCTTCAGCAACTTCTTCACCAGCAACTGTTAAACCTACTAATGTAGCTAACTGGTTACCTGGGTGATTGTAAGCAACAACGTTTGCCGCGCGAACAACTGCGAAAGCAGATAAGTCTAGTTTTTCACCGATTACACCAATTTGCTCCGTAATTTTTTCGTCAACTGACAAACGGCTGTCGTAAGGAAGTGCTTTTAATGCATCAACGCTTTCAGGCAAGTTAGTAAGTGCGATATCTACTAAAGATTGTACGAGAGATACATAACCATCGTTTTTAGCAACGAAGTCCGTTTCACAGTTCAATGTAAGGATCACACCAGCTGTACCGTCAGCATTCGCTTGTGCAATGATTACACCTTCTTTAGCGTCATTACCACCGCGCTTAGCAGCAATTTTTTGACCTTTTTTACGAAGAATGTCGATGGCTGCTTCGATATCACCGTTGGCTTCAACCAAAGCATTTTTACAATCCATCATGCCTGCACCAGTTTGTTGGCGCAATTTGTTTACATCTGCAGCTGTAATAGCCATTTTATAAGAGTTTAAATTGTGAATTATTCTGCGCTTTCTGTCGCTGTCTCAGCTGCTACTTCTGCAGGTGCTTCGTCTTTGTCAGTTGCTTTTAAGTTCTTACGCTCCTCTAAACCTTCTTTGATAGCGCCGCAAATTGCGTCGATGATAAGGGTAATAGATTTTGTAGCGTCATCATTAGCAGGAATAGGGAAGTCAACCAATTTCGGGTTTGAATTGGTATCTACCATTGCAAAAGTTGGGATGTTCAAACGACGTGCTTCAGCTAAAGCAATGTGTTCTTTCAAAATATCGATGATGAAAATTGCAGCTGGTTGACGCGTCATGTCTGCGATTGAACCGAAAGTTTTTTCGAGTTTCTCGCGTTGACGGCTTTTGAAAAGTTTTTCGCGTTTGTTGAGTGTGTCCCAAGTTCCGTCAGACTTCATTTTGTCGATGAGCGTCATTTTACGGATAGACTTACGAGTTGTTTGGAAGTTGGTAAGCATACCACCAGACCAACGCTCAGTAACGAAAGGCATGTTCACTGCAGCTACGCGCTCAGCAACGATTTCTTTAGCCTGCTTTTTCGTAGCAACGAAAAGTACTTTTTTACCAGACTTAGCAATTTGCTTCATAGCAGCACATGCGTGGTCAAGGTGAACAAGTGTTTTATTTAAGTCGATGATGTGGATTCCTTTCTTCTCTTCGAAGATGTAAGGAGCCATTGCAGGATTCCATTTGCGCTTTAAGTGACCAAAATGTACACCTGCGTCAAGGAGATTTTCAAAAGTTAATTTAGACATATTGTGTTTTTGTTTACGTTCCTAAAAATTAAAAGCAACACTGTAGGGGCCAAATGGCAGGTACTGCAGTGCTTGGATGCTAAACGAGCTCTGAAACGGATTAACGTTTCGAGAACTGGAATTTCTTTCTTGCTTTTGGTTGACCTGGTTTCTTACGCTCAACCATACGTGGATCACGTGTCATGAGACCTTCTACTTTCAACATTGGTTTGTAGTCAGCAGAAACTTCAACAAGTGCTCTAGAGATACCAAGACGAATCGCTTCAGCTTGTCCGTTGATACCACCACCTACAACGTTTACTTTAACGTCGTACTGACCTTCTGTGCCAGTAAGTGCAAATGGTTGGTGAACTTTAGCTTGAAGAAAGTCAATTGGGAAAAATTCAGTCATCTCACGTTTGTTGATAGAGATACTTCCTTTACCTTTAGTTAAATAAACGCGGGCTACCGCTGTTTTTCTTCTTCCTAATGCATTAATGACTTCCATACGATTTATTTGAGGGTATCAAGATTCAATAATTCAGGTTGCTGCGCTTCGTGTTTGTGTGCAGTACCTTGATATACTTTTAAGTTAGTGTAAAGTTTACGACCTAAAGTGTTTTTAGGAAGCATACCTTTCACTGCTTTTTCAATTAAACGCTCAGGGTGGTTTTTGAGCATGTTCTCAGCAGATGTAAAACGTTGTCCGCCTGGGTAGCCAGAGAAACGCACGTATTCTTTATCTTGGAGTTTCGTTCCAGAGAAAGCAATTTTTTCTGCGTTAATAACGATTACATTATCGCCACAGTCCGCATGCGGAGTGTAACAGGTTTTATATTTTCCACGGATGATTTTGGCAACTTTACTTGCCAAACGACCAACGGTTTGACCTTCAGCATCCACAACATACCACTTTTTATCGGCAGTTTCGGTATTACCAGCTAACGTTCTGTAACTTAATGTATTCACGGTTCTTTCTGTTAAATAAAAAACTTAATTTCCCTAAAATTAGGGGTGCAAAGATACAACTATTGTGTTTATTTACAAATCAAAAGCAGAAAAAATCTACTTTTATTTTGCTTTGAAGGCAGAAATCGCTGCTCTTGTGAAATCGCTGAGTACCAAACGACCACTTATCGCAGCTCTTTCGATGAGAAGTTCATCCCAATTTTCGGTGCCTTGCCAGAAGATTTCTTTGAGTGCAGACATCGCCTCTGGATTTGAGTTGGCAAGTTTGTTACTCAAAACTTCGATTGCGGCATCCATGTCTGAAATGGTGTCATAGATTTCGGTAAATAAGCCTTTTTCACGTGCCCATGCTGCGCTTCGCCATTCGCTTGCATTAATGGCAAGCTCACTCATGGCCGACAAACCAATTTTCCTTTCTACGGCAGGCCCAACTACAAAAGGCCCAATACCTACGGCGAGTTCAGATAATTTGACTTCTGCGCGGGTTGTTGCAAAACAGTAGTCTGTGGCTGAAGCCAAACCAACACCTCCACCGACAGCCTTTCCTTGAACGCGTCCGATGATCAGCTTTTTAGATTTGCGACAAGCATTAATGACCTTGGCAAAACCTGAAAAGAATTGCAACCCGGTTTCAAGGTCTTGGATAGAAATGAGTTCGTCGAAACTTGCACCTGCACAAAACGCTTTTTCTCCTTCCGATTGCAATATCAAAACTTTAGCGGCATCATTGGCACTTACTTCGGTAATGGTATCGGCGAGTTTTTGCAAGATTTTCCCGGGTAAGGAATTACTCAAAGGATGACCGAATGTAATGCGTGCAATACCGTTTTGATTTATTTC
>JBIPMW010000118.1:0-6018 GCA_044376455.1 Crocinitomicaceae bacterium
CCTCGATAAATTCTGCATGCATGTCGTGCGCTTCTGCTGTTTTTGTTTTGACCGGCTTGAAAGTTCCAGCACCAACATGCAGGGTGAGTGTCGCTGTTTCAATCTGCTTTTGGCGCAGTGCAGCAAATAGTTCTTCAGTGAGGTGCAATCCAGCGGTAGGTGCCGCTACCGAACCATCTTCTTTGGCATAAACCGTTTGGTAATTATGCTTGTCACTCTCTTCAGATGCTCTATTCAAATAAGGCGGCAAAGGAATTTTTCCGGCTAAGTGCAGAATTTCAGCAAAACAAAGTTCTGGGGCGCTCCAACGGAAGAGAATTTTGAATCCGGAGTCTAAACGTTCGAGTTGCTGTGCTGAAAGTGTATGTGTAGTTCCATTGTAATCAAATGTCAATTCAACAACCCCAGTTTTCCATTTCTTTGCTCCTCCAACTTGACAAATCCACTCCACACTTCCTTTTTGCTGCATCGCAGATGTTACGTCAGCGTATTGATCACTGTGCTCCAAACAAAAAATCTCGAGTTGCCCACCCGTCGCCTTTTTAAAATGCAACCTGGCCTCAATTACCTTGCTATTATTGATGATCAGCAAAGAATCAGCCGGTAAATAGTCAGGCAACTGAAAATAACGTTCATCAGTAATACTTCCATCCTTGTATACGAGTAATTTGCTGCTGTGGCGCGGACTGACAGGATAACGGGCAATTTGCGCATCAGGTAATTCGTAATCAAAATCGTCAATGTTGGTCATTGCTGTAAGAATTTGGCACAAAAATAATCCACTCTCGCAATTCTGAGATGAAGATGATCGTTTTAAATTGATATGGTTCAATAAGTTTTCTTTATCAACTATCCTTATAATCTCCGTAGCTTTGCAGCAAATTATTGCCCATGACTTTTCGTGACTTGAATTTGAAGAAACCACTTTGGTCTGCCTTGGATGAACTTGGCTACCACACACCGACCACCATACAAGCTGCTGGTTTCAATGTCATGATGTCTGGAAAGGACACAATTGGGATTGCACAAACTGGTACGGGTAAAACCTTGGCCTACCTATTGCCTTGCCTGTGTATGTGGAAGTTTTCAAAAGAGCCGCATCCACAAATTTTGATTATTGTTCCTACGAGAGAATTGGTCGTACAGGTGGTTAGTGAGGTAGAAAAACTAACGCCCTACATGAATATTGCCGTAGGTGGCGTGTATGGAGGCGCCAACATGAATACACAAGCTGCAATGGTATTACAGGGCTTGGATATTTTGGTTGGCACGCCAGGGCGCATTCATGACCTCGCCGCAAGCGGTTCATTACAACTCAAGCATATTAAAAAAGTAGTTATTGACGAAGTAGACGAAACGCTCAGCCTTGGCTTCAGGCCACAATTGCTCCGAATTTTTGAATACCTGCCAGCCAAAAGACAGCACATGGTATTCTCTGCTACACTTTCTGAGGAAGTCGCTGCCTTTTTAGAGGATTACTTAGTGACGCCTGTCAGGGTTGAAGCGGCACGTGCAGGCTCACCACTTGAGAAAATAGATCAGGTGGCATATAGCGTGCCTAATTTCTTATCCAAAGTGTCCTTGCTCAAATATGTGATTGCGGCAAGCGATCCTACAGAGAAACTGCTCATTTTTGTTTCGTCAAGGGCTTTGGCCGATCGACTCTATGAGGAATTACAAGAGGAACATGATGCCGCACTTGGTATCATCCATTCCAACAAAGCGCAAAACTATCGTTTTCAAACTGTTCAAGACTTTCAGTCCGGAATCATCAGTTTACTGATTGCAACTGACTTAATTGCCCGTGGTATTGACGTAATAGACGTCGCGTGTGTCATCAATTTTGACTTACCAGAAAATGCCGAAAATTACATCCACCGCATCGGAAGAACGGGCCGCGCCGATAACAATGGCAAAGCCATCACTTTTGTAAGCCCCAAGGATGCCGAATTGGTGAGCGCTATTGAAGATTTGATGCAAAAACAGCTCAATTACCTGACAATACCTTCAGAGCTTACCCTTACAGAAGAACTTCTAGAATTTGAAAAACCAAAAGTAGAGGTACCCGGTAAAATGTTGAAGCTTCCAAAACGCGAAAACGTCGGCGCTTCTTTCCATGAGAAAAAAGCGAAAAACAAGAAGGTGAATGTGCGTTACAATCACAAAAAAGCCATGCAAGAAAAATACGGCAAACCTAAAAAGAAGCGCAAATAATTACAGTCCGCTGAGCAATTTATTATAGAGGTCATTGAAAGACATACCATCGGCTGTTTTACTTTTAGACAGCTGCTTGAACTCAACTAATGCCCACAACACAAACTCCATAATAAACGGTAAGTCTTCTGCTGTAATATTCGGCTGGTATTTTTGTATGAAGTCTTTCAAGGGGCTAATGCTCATGAGCAATGCCTTGTAAGTTTCATTACTGGATGCATCCGTTAATTCAAATGATCTTTGTTCATAAAACCAAGCTAAAATTCCATCATACGGGGTTTGTTGGTCTTGCTTTTTGAGTTTTTCTATTTTTGGGAAGTAGGTTTCAAAAAGTGTTTTGGTGGCTTCACTGATCAAATGATTAGCGACAAAAGCAGCTCCCTCCTGCTCTCCCTCATAAACCAATTCAATTTTACCCGTAATGGCTGGCAACATACCCATCAAATCACTGAATCGGACAGCAGTGGCGCTTTCTTGATTCATGATTGCCCTGCGCTCTGCTGTACTGACCAAATTTTCAAACGCTGTGATGCTCATACGAGCACTGACGCCACTTTTGTGATCCACGTATGGGCTTTGTCTGGCTTCAAAAGCGATTTGCTCTAGGATATCTTTGGCTAACTCTGGAACATATACAGCGCAAGAACGATTTTCGAGCTTTTCAGCTTCTTGATGCGTGATCTTTTTGGCTGTTTTGATATCAGCAGCATAGTGCGTTAAAATTTGCGAACCAATGCGGTCCTTGAGGGGTGTAATGATGCTTCCGCGATTGGTGTAATCTTCTGGATTGGCTGTAAAAACAAATTGTAGGTCTAGCGGCAATCTCAGCTTGAAGCCACGGATTTGAAGGTCTCCCTCTTCGAGAATATTGAAAAGCGCCACTTGGATGCGTGCTTGCAAGTCCGGTAATTCATTGATGACAAAAATACAGCGATGTGCTCTGGGAATCATGCCATAATGCAAGACCCTTTGATCTGCGTAACTCAGTTTTAAAGTCGCTGCTTTGATGGGGTCAATATCGCCAATTAAGTCTGCGACAGTCACATCTGGTGTTGCTAATTTTTCAAAAAATCGCTCAGAGCGGTGCATCCAAATAATTGGTGTTTGGTCTCCTTTTGCTGCGATCAACTCCTGAGCATACGGGCTCAGTGGCGCCAACGGATCATCATTGATTTCGCTGCCAGCAACCACCGGGATGTATTCGTCGAGTAAATTGAGCATCAGCCGTGCGATACGCGTTTTGCCCTGCCCTCTTAAACCCAATAAATTGATATTGTGTTTGGATAAAATGGCACGCTCTAATTGCGGAATGACGGTATCTTGATAGCCGTGCATTTGCGGAAAAATAGCTTGCTTAGATTGAAGCGCAGCAATCAGGTTGTCACGCAATTCTGTTTTGATATCTTTTGAAATATAACCGGCTTCTTTTAATGCGCCAAGTGTTTGAATAGACGTATGCATATATTAGTTGAGTCGTTTTTTTCTGTTCGTTTGATAGTCGTGAAAAATCATTTCACCTAGACCTTGCAGCCCTGTGAAAAATGCTTTTCCATTGTTGGATTTCGTGAATTCGTCTACGAATGCCTGAAGATAGGGGTCTTGAGCAATCATAAAAGTGGTAATTGGAATGTGTAGTTTACGCGCTTGAGCCGCGACGGTGTAACATTTTTCAACGATGTATTGATCTAGGCCATTGCTGTTTTTGTAGTATTGGCCATCGGGCAAACGCAAGCAACTCGGCTTACCGTCTGTGATCATTAAGATTTGCTTGTTGGTATTGCGTTTTCTTCTCAGGATATCCATCGCTAATTCTAAACCTGCGACCGTATTGGTATGATACGGACCTACATTAAGGTATGGGAGGTCTTTGATTTGAATAGGCCAAGCATCATTGCCAAATACGATAATATCGATGGTATCTTTGGGATAGGTGCTCGTAATGAATTCTGCCAAAGCCATGGCTACTTTTTTGGCTGGAGTAATGCGGTCTTCACCGTATAAAATCATGCTATGACTGATGTCAATCATGAGCACTGTACTCATTTGTGATTGATGGTGTGTGTCTTGGACAATTAGGTCTCGTTCATGGAGTTGAAAATCTGCTACCCCGTTATTGATTTGGGCATTTTTAAGACTTTCTGTAAGTGCAATATTTTCAAATGTGTCACCAAATTGAAAATCGCGGTAATCGCCCGTTAACTCCTCACCTTGCCCACTCTTTTTTGTACTGTGATTTCCCCTGCCACTTTTGCGAATATTTCCAAATATCTGCGCCATGGCGTTTTTGCGCAACGCGCGTTCGGTTTTGGCGGTAATAGATAGAGACCCATTGCCATCTGGCAAGAGCTCTTCTTTGAGGTAACCCTTCTTTTTGAGGTCTTCAATGAAATCGTCGAGGGTGTAATCTGGGGTTGTTAGGTTGTATTCCTTGTCTAAAATTCCCAACCAATCTAGTGCTTCATCGACATCTCCTGAAGTATGGGTAATTAATTCGCTAAAGATATCAAACAATCGTTCAAACGGGGTCTGATCAGGATCGGTATAAGGGGTAAAAATATAACCAGATTGGGCCATAGCGTTTGCTTTGAATATTAAACACCAGCTTATCAAGAAAGTTTGCTTTCCAATTTTGATTCTGAGAAATAACCTAAGACTCGATGTCTTTTAAGTGTAATTCTAAAGCCTTTACGGAAATTTGAATTTCCCAGATCAATAAAGAGAGTGAAATAATCAATAAAATAAGCGCCAAGCCAAAAATCCATACTGCAATAAATTCTTGGTTGATATAAATAAAGAACATGGATAGCACACAAAGCAATAAGCTTGTGATACCAAAAATTTGCATCGATCTGGTGAGATAAAGTCTTTTTCTAATATTGACAATTTGCGCTTTTAAGATTTTGTTCGGGTCGGTTTTATAAGCTGCATGTAAATTCCTGATAATGTTGGCATATGCTAAAAATCGATTGGTATAGGCCAACATAATCAGTGAGATCGAAGAGAAGAGTAATGCCGGTGTGGTGAGCGTAAGTTCCATTGATCCTATAATAAGGTTATTTTGCTATTCCTTTTTTAACCATCTCTAAATACATGGCTTCTACCTTATTTCGAGCCCAAGCAGTTCTTCTAAGAAAAACCAGGCTTGATTTGATAGATGGGTCGTTTTTAAAGCAATTGATATTGACCTTAAAGGCCATGTGTTCCCAACCGTAGTTTTCTACGAGTGCCTCTAAGATTTGCGCCAATTTGACACCATGCAAGGGGTTATTGGGTTGATTTTCAGGCAAAGCTCTTAATTTTCAGCAGCTTGTAATTGATGATAGCTGCGGTAAGAAACCAATAATACGGCCATGATTATCAACGGGAAGATGGTATCCATTCCGAAACCATCGACTGCCCAATGGCTGATTGAAGCGAAAATAAAATCAAAAACAAAGCCTGCGTAGGCCCATTCTTTTAATGTTTTTGGAGCTTGTGGAATAATGAGCGTCAAAGTACCGAGCGCTTTGAATACAACGAGCGCTAGTCCGAAATAGGCCGGATAACCTAAATGACTGAGGCCGTCTTTCGCCATTTCTGTCTGAGAAGTAAGCGCTGGCATGAGCCCTTCGAAAAGGAAAATTAACGTGGTGGTGGTCCAGTAGATGATTTTTGTTGATTTCATAAAATAAGTTTGAATCAAAGATAACAATTCTTAACTTCATAAAAATCAAAAGCAAACTTATAAACCTTTCTTATGATTACTTGTTTTTGAATGAAGCGCTCAATTTTGACCTATTAATTATTCCCAACTCGTTGTCTCGC
>JBIPMW010000452.1:0-7256 GCA_044376455.1 Crocinitomicaceae bacterium
AATTTAAAATTCATCCAAAAACTAAAGTAATTGATAACCATACAGAATTATCTGATGTAATTACTGTAGAATCTACATTAGGATTTCCTGAAAATGGTCATTTAAGTGTAAACTATACAGATGGAAATTCTGGTATAGTTTCATATACATCAAAGTCAGTAAATCAATTTTATGGATGTTTTAGTATAGATGGAGGAAATATTAATTCTATTTCAGATGGAACCATAGTATCAATTAACACATTTGCTTATGGAATATCAACCAATTCAGAAAATGAAGATAGTATAATAAAAATTAAAATTAATTCAGCATTAAATCAAGTTGAATTTGATGAAGACTCTGATAATTTCTACCATGTTCCAAATACAAAGATAACTGTAAAATCTTTGGGATTTAATGAGGATGATAACTTTAAATTTAATAACTGGTTATTAAATATTTCTCCAACTTATCACAATTGTTCTGTAGAATTGACAAGTGCAGAAGAGAGAAAATATACTATAACAACAAAATCAAATAATATTTTAAAAAAAGGTGATTTTATAGAGATTGAATCTATAAGTGGATCAAATATAAAAGTAGACCAAGTTTTTAATAAGAAATCTTTTTCAATTAAAGGTATCGATTTATCTCAAGATCTCTTATATTCAATAAGAAGAAAGATATCAAAGGTAAATGTAAATTCGACAAAATATCCAAATCTATTAAAAATTTCATCAGATGTTCAGAATGTTTATGAAAAGGATAGTCAATTAATAGTTGCAACAAATTCATTACCAAGATATGAAGATCAACCATTAACCATAAACGATTTTTCTGTTACTGGAAATTTCATTGGAATTAGTACGATTAGTGTAAGTGGCGGACATTATTTCGAAAGTGGGGATATAGTATATTTTACTCCCGCAGATAATGAAAAAGCACCAAATTTACTTGGAGAAGGTGTTTATTTTATAAAAAAAATTAATGATACGGAAATTAAATTATGTAAGAGTAGATCATCAATTTATAAATCAGAATTTGTAGAGTTAAATTTAAATGAAACCTCAACATTCGATGATGCAGATGGTTGCAAAATAGAATTTTATAATTTCAATTCTAAAGAACTATCACCTCAAAAATTACTTAGAGTAATTCCCACAATAACCAATGATAGTAATATCTACGAATCTTTATCTGGACCAATTGGAGTACTAATAAATGGAACAGAAATACTTAACTACAAATCCACAGATAAAATATATTATGGTGAAATAAAGTCAATAGAAGTATTATCTTCGGGAAGTGGTTATGATTTAATAAACCCCCCAACATTAAATATATCAGATTCTTTGGGTAGTGGAGCATCTGGGTATTGTTCAGTAGAAGGAGAATTGTCTGATATTGAAGTTATTGATCCTGGTTTTGATTATATAGAAACTCCATTAATTAATATAACCGGAGGAAATGGAACAGGAGCAAAGGCATTAGCAAATATTAAACTAGTAGATCATGAAATTTTATTTGATGCTCAGAATAACGTAACTACAGGGAATTCTATTTCTTCAAAAATAGGGTTTTCTACTTACCATAAGTTCAGAAATGGCGAAAAAGTAATCTATAAGACAAATGGATATACTTCTATTGGAGGAATATCTACAAATTCTTCATATTATGTTTCTGTAAAGTCTCCAACAGAAATTCAACTTCACTACAATATTGATGATTTTAACTCTGGAATCGCAATATCATTTACTTCTACTGGGGTAGGAGAACATAAAATATTAGCATTCAATAAAAAAATTACAGTAGGATCTATTAGTATTGTTGATCCTGGAAGTGGATATCAAAATAAAAAAAGAACTACTACATCATTGGGAATTAGTACTCATTATGGATACGGTTTGGTTTCTATCGAAAATCATGGTTATCAATCCGGAGAAATATTAAAATATTCAGTTGAAGGCACTGAAATTTCTGGACTATCAAATAATGAAGAGTACTTTGTCACTAAGTTAAGTGATAATAGATTCACTCTTTCCCAAATAGGTGTTGGGATTACCGAAAAAGATTTTTACTATAAATCAGCACAATATATTAAATTCAATTCTGTTGGTGTTGGTACTCATATTTTTAACTACCCAGAGATAAAAGTAGAAGTTATTGGTGATGTAGGAGTAGGGGGAACAATAACCAAAGATATCTTTAAGTGTAAAGTTAATCCAAAATTTACTGGAAGAGTATCTTCTATTTACTTGAATAATAAAGGTACTAATTATGGGTCTTCTGATATTTTAAATTTTAATAGAATTCCAGAGATTTCTTTAGATTCTGGTTCTGGTGCTATATTAAGTCCGGTCGTAAGTGATGGAAGAATAGTAGATGTATCTATTATTTCTTCGGGACAAAATTATAATTCTACTCCAACGATTTCAATAATTGGAGATGGAATTGGTGCAGTACTAAATCCAATTACAGTTAATGGTAGTATAACTTCAGTTAAAGTCATTGAAAGTGGGATTGGATATAGTCAAAACAGAACTCAACTAATAGTAAATTCTAATGGAAGTGGTGTAAGTTTATATCCAAATATTCAAACTTGGACTATTAATTTAGTAGAAAGATTTTTAGAATCTTTTGATCAATTGGATGATGGGGTTTTATTTAACTCAATTTCAAATCAAGATCAATTACAATATGGACATTTATATTATCCAAGAAAATTAAAAGAAATATTAAATGATAATTTAGATACTCTTAACACCTCACATTCTCCATTAATAGGATGGGCATATGATGGGAATCCAATATATGGACCATATGGATATGCAAATAGAGATGGAAGCGGCGGTATAGTTCAGTTAAATTCGGGTTATTCATTAAAAACTTCACAAGTATTAAATAGACCTAATTTCTCATTAGGATTTTTTATAGAAGATTATGAATATAAAAATAAAAATAATGATACTTATCTAGACGAATACAATGGAAGATTTTGTGTAACTCCAGAGTTTCCTTCTGGCGTGTATGCTTATTTTTCTACAATAGATTTAACACCATCTATTAGTTTTAATGGGTATAAAAAACCAATATTCCCATATTTTATAGGAAATTTTTATAGGTCAAAACCAAATGGATTTAATTTTGTTTCATCTTCAAATCAAGAAAAAATTAACTTGAATGAATTGAAATGTTTAAGAAATACTAATTCATACGGATTAACTGATGAAAATATAAGTTATAATTATTTAAATACGGAAGATTACAAAATAGAATCTTTTGAAGTTAAGTCAGTTTCTCCAGGATATATTGAAAATATACAAATATTAAATCCAGGAGAAGATTATAAAGTTGGAGACAATATCACATTTGATAATACCGGAACATCTGGTTATGGTGCTATAGCAAAAGTTTCTAAAGTTGTTGGTAAAGAAATACAACAAGTAAGTGCATCTACGACTAGTGTTAGTAATGTCGAATTTTATCCAGATTTTAAATACAATTCATTTGTTGGAATTTGTGAGAATCCTCATGAATTCAAAAATGAAGAAATAGTATCAATATCTGGATTAAGTACTTCTACGTACACTTTTGATAGTTTACAGCAGATCAATGTCTCTAATAATTCTGTATTATTGAAGGAAAATGTCGGTAATGTTTCTTCAACTGGAATAGTAACATATTTTTCAATATATGGTAATGTTGATATTTTTACTCCAAATGATATTTTGGGTATAGGATCAGAAAAAGTTAAAGTATTAAATACCGATAGTCTATCTTCTAGAATTAGAGTTTTAAGATCAGTGTATGGAACTGTGGGTTCTGCTCATTCGGAATTCGATTTAGTTCAAGAATATTCAAGAAGAATAATCTTTGAAAATACATATTCCCCCAAGTTTGCATACAAATCAAATACAGAATTTTATTTTGACCCCAAAGAATCATTGGGACTGGGAGTTGGTATTGGATATACTTTAAGTTTTTCAAATCCAGGAAGTGGAATAACATCCATTATTATTCCCTCTAAAACAATTTATTTACCAAATCATAAATTAAATACTGGAGACGAATTAATTTATTCCCCCAATGGAGGTTCTTCTATACAAGTATCAATAAATGGAATCTCTAGTGTTTCGTTGTCAAATTATTCTAAAGTTTTTGTAGCAAAGATTTCGGAAGATCTCATAGGAATTGCAACTGTAAAGGTGGGCATTGGTAGTACTGGAGGTTTTGCCGGTATTACTAGCCAAACTAAAAATTCAACAACTTTATATCTTTTGGGAATAGGAACAGCAACTTATCATAGCTTTAAAACAAATTATGATAAGATATATGGACAAGTATCAAAAAATACAATTACAGTATCCACTGGAAGTACTCATGGGTTAAAAACGGGGGATTTGGTTTCAATAAATGTTAATCCTAAAAATTCAAATACTATAATTATAAAATACAATGACAAAAAAAGAAGATTAATTGTAAACCCAAAAAGTTTTGTATCTTCAGGAATCAATACAATAAATGGAACTATTTCAATTAGTAATCACAATTTTGTAACAGGACAAAAAATAATATACAATACTGATCTCTCCACACAAACTTTAAAAGATAATGAAATTTATTATGTTTTTTCAGTGGATAAAGATACTATAAAATTATCAGATTCCTATTACAATTCAATCTCAACAAATCCTAAAACATTAGAAATAACTTCTCAATCTAATGGATCTATTTCATTAATTAATCCAGAAATAAGACTATATAAAGAATCTGAAGTTATATTTGACTTGTCAGACTCTACCTTATCATATACTTCAAATAATAACTCATATTCTGCATTTAAATTTGAACTCTATACTGATCCATATTTTAAAAATAGTTTTGATATAGTCAATTCCCAAGAAGAGTTAATCATAAATCAACAAGGATCTGTTGGTATTAGTAGTGATGCAAAGATTACCTTAAGTGTAAAAGAAGACTTTCCTGAAAAATTATATTATAGACTAGTTCCTACCTTTAGTGATGGGATTTCTTATCCAAAAGTAAAGGAAGAACTTATAATTGATAATGTATTAGTATCTTCAAATAATACATTATCAATATTAAAAAGTGAATATTCCGGAGATTACCCGATTTTTGTTGGGGGTAATTCTACTTCAACATTTGAATATATTTTACCAAATACTCCCGAAGTTGTTTCTTATTCGTCAACAATTTCATCCTTAATTTATAATACAAGTTCCGAAGATGCATTTGGTCCAATTTCTGAAATAAAAATAACAAGTCCAGGTAGAAATTACTTATCTCTACCAAAAATAACAAAAATAAACTCCAATATTGGAAAAGATGCTTTATTGGATTGCTTTAGTGAATCTATTGGAATAATAAAAAGTACTAAAATCAATAATATAGGATTTGATTTCTCTTCCGATTACACATTATTGCCTAGTAATTATCCAATATTGGTTTTAAAATTAGAATCTTTATATTCAATAGATAAGATAACAGTTTCTTCGTTTGGAATAAATTATATTACTCCACCAAAATTAATAGTAGTTGATGAAAAAACTAAAGAACCAATAACAGACTTAGATTTAGAGTTTTCTTTAAGTGATACTAATGTAAAAATACTGAAAAATACTTCAAATTTAAGTGGACTGACACCAAAAATAATTCCAACGAATAATAATAATGGATTTAGAATAATCAATGTAGTATTTAATTCTATTACTAAAATAGTTACTGTTACATTTACATACAACGGAGATTTTCCATTTGTAGAAGGTGATAATGTAATAATTGAAAATGTGAAGGTATTAAATAATGAAGATATAGGGTATAATTCTGAAAATTATAGTTATACACTATTCTCTGTATTAAATACAACAGATGATCCAGGGCTAAGTCAAGGAACAATAACATATAGTTTAAATGATTATTTAAATTCTGATGAAGATCCTGGCGATTTTGACCCTTCAAGTCTCCTTGGAAGAGTAATTCCAGAAAAATATTTCCCATCATTCAATATATCATTAAAGGTTGGACAATATTTGATAGGAGAAAGAATCAAGACAGAATTCTCTAAAGAGTCTGAAGGATATATATCAAATTGGGACGAATATTCTGGGTTTATAACTATCTCAAATCCAACTAGAAAATTTGAAATTGGAGAAATTATTCAGGGAGAATCTACAGGTTCAAAATCAAAAATTTTAAAAATTTATGAAACAAAATCTATAACCAATCTTTCTTCAAAAACAAAAGTAAACAAAGGATGGAATCAAAATAGTGGATTTTTAAATGATAAGTTACAAAAACTTCAAGATAGTTTCTATTATCAAAATTTCGCATATTCAATAAAATCAAAAATTGATTATGATACGTGGAAAGATTCCGTCTTAACACTAAATCATCCTAAAGGATTTAAAGTTTTTTCTGATTATCAACTAGAATCTAGTCAATTTGTCGGCATATCCACCGCAAAACAATCTGATCTTTCAATAACATTAGATATTTTCAGCGAGTCTGATTTTAATAATTATTACTTCGATCTTTCATCGGAAACTAGTTTCCAGTTAGATTCATCATTAGTTTCTGATGAAATTATATTTAAGAACAAAACTGTACAGGATTATATACTATCATCAGGAAATTTAGTTTTACCTATTGATGACATAAGTTTTGAATTTGATAGTAGTGATAATGTATCCAAAAAAGATTTCTCTTTAAGTAGTAATAATTATCCACTATTCAAGAGAATTTTTAATGGAAGTAATGCCTCTATCATAAACACTGAAGAAGATACAATAGAAATTGAAAATCATTTCTTTGTTACTGGAGAAAAGGTATCATATTCAAATGGAACAAGTTCAAACAATAATTCTATTGGAATTGTTACTACTTATTTTGGGGTGGGAATAGGAACAACCGATAAATTACCAAATGAAGTATATGTTGTAAAAGTAAGTGACAATAAGATAAAACTTTCAAAAAGCGCGGAAGATGCATTGAATTCAAGTCCAGTAACTTTAGATTTAGTTAATGTTGGTGTGGGAACAACTCATTATTTTTCATGCTTTGATCAAAATTCTAGAGTAGTAATTTCAATAGATGGAATTATTCAGTCTCCAATTTCATTAACTAAAACTAAGACTTCATTATCTGATGCAGTCTCAATATCAACGAACTTAGTCTATGTTGCTGGAATTTCATCATTCTTTAACGGAGACTTCATAAAAATTGATAATGAGATTATGAAAATTAATTCTGTTGGTATT